>NZ_AWUR01000039.1:0-664 GCF_000468835.1 Acidaminococcus sp. BV3L6
ATTTCTAAGACGCCCGAAATATGCCTTCGTCGATCCCTTTTGAGTCAGCCCAAAAATCGGGCTGATTTGATGAAGTGTGTGAGGCCACTTTTTAAAAAGGTTTTGTGGAAACAATGGCCTCATGGCCTATCGTACGATGGACCGTCCCACGTTTGGGGGTAGCTTACGCCTGGGCGCTTCTCCCCTTTCTTTATACTCGGAGCAAAAATCGCTCCGATTCTCTGCACGAGGTGCCTTCATTGCCTTTTCAAGATTTATGAGATGGCAATGAAGGCATGGCGCATCGTAAAATGTTGCGATACACAATTTCATGTTAAAGACGCCCGAAAAAATGCCTTCATCGGGCGAGCCACTTCTTGGAATTTTTTCGGATGATGTAGGAAACCTTTTTCGCCTACAGTCCATATCGGTCCATCTGCGTTGTCAAACGCGGCAGGCTTCCTAGAAGTACCCAAATCTTGTACGACGTCGTCAGCCTGCTTCGCGTTATTCCTAGCATCTGGGCCAATCTGGAGCCATATTCGAAAAAGGTAAATGGAAGGAAATACGATGGCGTTAGGAAAACGTAATAACGGGAATTTCCGCCTGTCGTCGGTGGAAGTGGGGGCTCCTCGCATCTGGATCCATCTGAACCGAATTCGCAAAAAGCAAATGGAAGAAAAGA
>NZ_AWUR01000040.1:0-80499 GCF_000468835.1 Acidaminococcus sp. BV3L6
CCCACAAAAAGCCGCGAAGAAATCTAGGTTTCTTCGCGGCTTTCTATTTACAGCTTATTCATCAGCATTTTCGCTGTCCGTGCTCTCTTGAACTTCATCGGGACGATGAAGCTTGAGCTGGATATTGCGGTATTTAGGCATGCCCGTACCTGCGGGGATCAGCTTACCAATGATGACGTTTTCCTTAAGACCAAGGAGCGGATCGACTTTGCCTTTGATGGCGGCGTCGGTCAGGTTTCTCGTCGTTTCCTGGAAGGAAGCAGCTGACAGGAAGGAATCTGTTGCCAGGGAAGCTTTGGTGATCCCGAGGAGGATCGGATGTCCTTGTGCCGGTTCCTTGCCTTCTGCCATGACTTCATCGTTTTCATCTTCAAATTGTGCGATGTCCACAACGGAGCCCGGCAGCATCTTTGTATCTCCAGCTTCGTCGATGCGGTATTTGCGCATCATCTGACGGACCATGACTTCAACGTGTTTATCGTTGATTTCAACGCCCTGGGATTTATAGACACTGAGTACCTGCTGCACGAGGTAGTGACGCGTAGCGGCAGGCCCGCTGATACGCAGGATATCGTGCGGATTGAGGGACCCTTCGGTCAGGCGGTCGCCCACTTCCACATGATCGCCGTCGGCAATATGAAGTTTGGCCCCATATGGAATATGGTAGGAATCTTCCGTGCCATCTTCGCGGGTGATGATGACAAAACGGCCATCTTCCTTTTCCTGGACGCTGACGGTTCCTGCCGATTCGCTGAGGATACCCGGATGTTTCGGTTTCCGTGCTTCGAAGAGCTCTTCGACACGAGGAAGACCCTGGGTAATATCGTCAGCACCGGCAACGCCGCCCGTATGGAACGTACGCATCGTGAGCTGGGTGCCCGGTTCCCCGATGGCCTGGGCGGCAATGGTCCCGACAGCTTCGCCGATTTCGACCTTGCGGGCCGTGGCGAGGTTGCGTCCATAGCACTTGCGGCAGACGCCAAAGTGGGATTTGCAGGTAAGAACGCTGCGGATCTTGACTTTTTCACGGAGGCTGGCGATGACATCAGCCATATCTTCCGTAATGTAGTCATTGATGTGATAAAGGACGTGACCGTCCTTGTCTTCGATTTCTTCGGCAAGGGTTCTGCCCACGAGGCGGTCGCGGAGGGATTCCAGGACCGTGCTCTTGTTCTTGCCGGCCGTAATGGCTTCAACGTAGATACCGTCAACTTCGTTGTTGCGGATACTCAGTTCCTTAACCGTGCCATTATCAAGAATGGTTTCAATGAGCTCTGCCGTGAAATGATCTCCCTTATGGGCAAGGACGGTTCCTTCCCCATCAAGGATATCTTCCGCCACTTCCTTATCGAGGAAGTGATGGGTCATGTGTTCACGGAAAGCCGTCTTGACCTTATCTTCGCTGACATTGATGGCAAGGGTCTCGGCGTCTTCGCCATTTTCTTCATCAAGAGGATACAGACGGATTTCCAGGACCTTGGCAGCAAGGAGACGGTCAAAGACGTCTTCCGTAACCACCGTATCGGCTTCGGCAATGATGGAATCATCGTCAGCAAGGACGCTGGAAGCAAGGGTACGGCCCACGGCGTATTCCTTCAGCTTGCGCTGGCTGGAGCCGAGGACGTTCTTGCAGAAACGAGCCCGTTCGCGGACGAGATTCATGGTCGTTACGTCGCAGTCATCTTCACGTACAATGACATCTTGGGCAACATCAACAAGGCGGCGCGTCAGATACCCAGAGTCAGCCGTTCTAAGGGCCGTATCGGCAAGACCTTTACGGGCACCGTGCGTGGAAATAAAGTATTCCAATACGGTCAGCCCTTCACGGAAGTTTGATTTAATCGGACGGTCGATGATACGGCCCGACGGGTCAGCCATCAATCCACGCATACCAGCGAGCTGACGGATCTGCTGTACGTTACCGCGGGCACCGGAATTGGCCATCATGAAGAGCGGGTTGAACTGATCCATGGTGTTCTTCATCAGGGCATCAGCAACATCTTCCGTAGCTTTGTTCCAAATATCAATGACCTTGCGGTAGCGTTCGTCTTCACTCATCAACCCACGGCTGAAGAGGCGTTCGACCTTATCGACTTCTTTTTCAGCAGCAGCAAGGATTTCGCCCTTTTCCTTCGGAATTTCGATATCCGACGCGGCAATGGACAGACCGGACAGACAAGCGTTGTCATAACCGAGTTTCTTGACCGTATCAAGGACGCGGGCCGTGCCGAAGTTCCCGTAAAGCTTATGGGCCTTGGCGACAAGACGGCCCAGTTCCTTCTTATCAATGAGCTTGCCAAGAAGCCAGGTTCCATCTTCCTGCTTGGAATAATAGCGCATTTCAAGCGGCAGTTCGCAGTTGTAGATGATATTGCCCATGCTCGTCGTGACAAGGCTCTCACCCACATCGGACGGTTCAGGATAGATTTCGGAGTTGGGGACACGAACCTTGATCTTGGCCTGGAGGGCGATGTCCTTATTGAAGTATGCCAGTCTTGCTTCGTCAAAACTGATGAAGCGACGGCCTTCTCCTTTGGCCCCTTCGCGGAAAATGGTGAGATAATACGCGCCCAATACCATATCCTGCGTCGGAACGGTGATTGGTTTCCCATCTTTTGGAGCCAGGATATTATTGACACTCATCATGAGCACACGGGCTTCAGCCTGGGCTTCAGCAGACAGCGGCAGGTGAACAGCCATCTGGTCACCGTCGAAGTCGGCGTTGAAAGGCGTGCAGACGAGCGGATGAAGTTTAATGGCGCGGCCTTCGGACAGAATCGGCTCAAAAGCCTGGATGCCCAGACGGTGCAGCGTCGGGGCACGGTTCAGCATGACAGGGTGTTCCTTGATGACTTCTTCCAGGACATCCCAAACGGCATCCGTCGCGCGTTCGACCATTCTCTTTGCGCTCTTGATGTTCGTTGCCGTACCGTTTTCGACAAGGCGTTTCATGATGAACGGTTTGAAGAGTTCAAGGGCCATTTCTTTCGGCAGGCCGCACTGATGCATCTTCATTTCAGGACCAACGACAATAACGCTTCGACCGGAGTAGTCGACACGTTTACCCAAAAGGTTCTGACGGAAACGGCCCTGCTTCCCTTTGAGCATATCAGAAAGGCTCTTTAAGGGGCGCGTGCCAGGGCCCGTTACGGCGCGGCCGCGGCGGCCGTTATCGATAAGGGCATCGACAGCTTCCTGGAGCATCCGTTTTTCGTTCCGGACGATGATGTCCGGAGCCTGCAGTTCCTGAAGGCGTTTCAAACGATTGTTACGGTTGATGACACGGCGATAGAGGTCGTTCAGGTCGCTTGTAGCAAAACGGCCGCCATCGAGCTGAACCATCGGACGCAAATCCGGCGGAATGACCGGAATGACATCCATGATCATCCATTCTGGCTTGTTGCCGCTCTTGAGGAAGGCTTCACAGACATCGAGACGGCGCACGATGTTGCGTTTTTTCTGGAGGCTCGTCTCCGTCTTGAGTGCTGCCCGCAGTTCCTTCGTCAGTTCTTCCACATTGATTTCGTGGAGCAGTTCCTTGATGGCTTCGGCACCAATGCCGACGCGGAAAGTATCCCCGAATTCATCCAGTTTTTCCTGGTATTCGGCTTCTGTGAGGAGCTGCTTTTTTGTCAGGTTCGTATCGCCCGGATCAAGGACGATGTAGCTTGCAAAATAGAGGACCTTTTCAAGGGCGCGCTGACCAATGTCAAGGATGGCGCCCATGCGGCAGGGAATCCCCTTGAAATACCAGATGTGGGAGACAGGAGCAGCAAGCTCAATGGAGCCCATGCGGTCACGACGGACTTTTGCCCGCGTGACTTCGACGCCGCACTTGTCGCAGACCACACCTTTATAGCGGATGCGTTTGTACTTACCGCAGTGGCATTCCCAGTCCTTGGTCGGGCCAAAGATGCGTTCGCAGAAAAGGCCGTCCCGTTCTGGTTTCAGCGTTCTATAGTTAATCGTTTCCGGCTTCGTGACTTCGCCGTGGGACCAGGAACGGATCTTTTCCGGGGAAGCCAGGCCGATTCTCATAGAATGAAATTTATTTACGTCCAACAAGAGCACTCACTCCTTCCTACTCTTCATCAGAGCCGTTGTCATCGCCTTGGGAATCATCCATTCCCATGTTGCCGATATCGGCAATGACATCAAAATCGCTGTCTTCCGTCTGGTCTTCATCGGGGCTCACTTCTTCGTCGCTATTGGCGCGGTTTTGGGCTTGTTCCCCGGTGTTGGCAGCCGTGGAGACCTTGCCGGACATATCCATGTCAAGCTCGCGGGCAATATCGCCCATTCCAATATCTTCATCCTCATCATCAAGATCGATTTCCTCATCATCTTCATCGAGGACGCTTACATCAAGACCGATTGCCTGCATTTCCTTGACAAGGACCTTGAAAGATTCAGGGACACCCGGTTCAGGGATATTTTCACCCTTGACGATGGATTCATAAGCCTTTACACGTCCGACAACATCGTCAGACTTCACGGTCAGGATTTCCTGGAGGGTATAGGCAGCGCCATAAGCCTCGAGGGCCCACACTTCCATTTCACCGAAACGCTGTCCACCGAACTGCGCCTTACCACCAAGCGGCTGCTGGGTAACCAGGGAGTACGGACCGGTAGAACGGGCATGGATCTTATCAGCAACCAGATGGTGAAGCTTGAGGTAGTAGATGCAGCCAACGGTAACAGGGTTATCAAACGGTTCCCCGGTACGGCCATCATAAAGGACTGTCTTGCCGCTGGGATCGACGCCAGCCGCTTCGAGGGTACGGGCCATATCATCCTGGCGAGCCGAGTCAAAGACCGGGACCGCGACAGGAACAGCGCCATCCACCGTTTCTGGCATGCCCAGTTCATCGAAATCATAGCCCGCTTTGCGCAGGTCTGCTTCGACGTTGGGGTCATGGTTGTCAATACGCATGCCCAGCGCGGTTGCCGCCCAGCCCAGATGGGCTTCAAGAATCTGCCCAATATTCATACGGCTCGGTACGCCCAAGGGGTTCAGTACGATCTGGACCGGTTCGCCATTAGGCAGGAACGGCATATCTTCGCGCGGCAGGATGCGGGAAACAACACCTTTGTTCCCGTGACGGCCTGCCATCTTATCGCCTTCGCCGATTTTACGTTTTTGAACGATGCTGACACGAACCTGCTTATTGACGCCAGGCGGCAGTTCATCGCCGTTTTCACGGGTAAAGACCTTGACGGAAATAATGATCCCGAATTCCCCATGAGGAACACGGAGGGAGCTGTCACGGACTTCCCGTGCCTTTTCAGCAAAGATGGCACGGATGAGGCGCTCTTCAGCAGAAAGTTCCGTTTCCCCTTTCGGCGTGACTTTGCCGACGAGGATATCGCCAGGACGGACTTCAGCACCGACACGAATGATTCCGTCTTCGTCGAGGTCCTTCAGGGCATCTTCAGAAACGTTCGGGATATCGCGGGTAATCTCTTCCGGTCCCAGTTTCGTATCGCGGGCATCGCAGTTATATTCTTCAATATGGATGGAGGTAAAGACATCTTCCTTGACGAGGTCTTCGCTGAGGAGGACGGCGTCTTCGTAGTTGTAGCCTTCCCAAGGCATATAGGCAGCAATGGCGTTGCGGCCAAGGGCAAGCTCGCCGTGATCTGTTGCCGGTCCATCAGCAAGGACCTGACCTTCTTCGACCTTATCGCCCTTAAAGACAATGGGGCGCTGGTTGACACAGGTACTCTGGTTGGAACGTTTGAATTTCAGGACATTGTATTCATCGATGCCTTTTCCATCATCACGAGTGATGAGGATCTTGTCACCACTGACATACTTGACCGTACCAGCGTGCTTAGCCAGGATGCAGACACCGGAGTCAACAGCGATCTTATATTCCATCCCCGTACCAACGACTGGCGCCTTCGGATTGAGCAGAGGTACAGCCTGACGCTGCATGTTCGCACCCATGAGGGCACGGTTGGCGTCGTCGTTTTCAAGGAAAGGAATCAGGGCAGCTGCAATGGACATAACCTGTTTTGGCGAAACGTCCATGAAGTCAACACGTTCCGGCGGAATCGCAAGGACTTCGTTCTTATCGCGGCAGGTGACGTGGGTATTCACAAAATGGTTGTCTTCGGTCAGCGGTTCGTTGGCCTGGGCAACAACATAGTTATCTTCTTCGTCAGCGGTCAGATAGACGATTTCATCGGTAACACGCTTATTGACTTTATCGACCTTGCGATATGGGGTCTCAATGAAACCATACCGGTTGATCACGCCATAGGCAGCCAGGGAACCGATGAGCCCGATGTTCGGACCTTCAGGGGTCTCAATTGGGCACATACGGCCATAATGGGAAGGATGGACGTCACGGACTTCATAGCCGGCACGTTCACGGGAAAGACCGCCAGGTCCCAAGGCGGACAGACGGCGTTTATGCGTCAGTTCGGCAAGCGGGTTGTTTTGGTCCATGAACTGGGACAGCTGGCTGCTGCCGAAAAATTCCTTCACAGCCGCTACGACCGGACGAATGTTGATAAGGGCCTGCGGGGTGATGACGTCAGCATCCTGGATGGTCATGCGTTCACGGATGACACGTTCCATACGGGACAGTCCAATGCGGAACTGGTTCTGCAGGAGTTCGCCAACGCAGCGGACACGACGGTTGCCCAGATGGTCGATATCATCCTTGCCTTCCATGCCATCAATGACATTCAGGAGATAGCCAAAGGAAGCAATGACATCAGCCGGCGTGATGGTGCGTACGGACGCTTCAATATCCTTCGTTACAATCATGCGTTCTGCATGTTCCTGGAACTTGACATAGACGATGGCATAGCCCTCATCGGCAAAGATACCGCTCTTTTCGATGGTATCGATTTCGGCATCGCCAATCTTCGTCCCTGCAGGAAGGACCACGGCACCTTTCGTGCCATCGGGGTTTTCAGCGCACAGGTCTTCAGCAAGGGTCTTGCCATGAAGACGATGACGCCAGCCCAATTTCTTATTGATTTTGTAACGACCGACATTTGCCAGATCATAGCGGCGATTGTCGGAGAAAAGGTTATAGATGAGCTGTTCAGCGTTTTCAAGGTTAGCAGGTTCACCCGGACGCAGCTTCCGATAGATTTCCAGAAGGGCATCATCTTCATTTTTCGTTGTGTCCTTGGCAAGGGTAGCAACCAGGTAAGGATGCTCACCAAAGACGCTGATGATATCATCATTTGTCGGCAGACCCATGACACGCAGGAGGGCCGTAGCAGACAGTTTGCGCGTCCGGTCCACACGGGCATAAATGATGCTGTTAAGGTCGGTCTCATATTCAATCCAGGCCCCGCGGTTCGGGATGACTGTGGTCCCGTAGAGGAACTTACCCATTGGATCCATGTCCTTGGCATAATAGACGCCAGGGCTGCGGACAAGCTGACTGACAATGACACGTTCTGCCCCATTGATGACGAAGGTCCCCGTATCGGTCATAAGGGGGAAATCGCCCATAAAGACAGTCGATTCCTTGATTTCGCCCGTATCTTTATAAAGCAGACGGACGTCTACGTTCAAAGGAGCCGCATAGGTTGCATCTTTTTCCTTGCAAGTTTCGATATCATACTTCGGATCGCCGATGGTAAAATTCTCGAAACTCAGTTCCAGGCTGTTTGTAGCATCCTTGATAGGCGATACGTCCTGGAACGCGTCATGAAGTCCTTCCCTGATGAACCACTCATAGGATTTTCTCTGCAAGTCAATCAGATGCGGCATCTTCAGGACTTCTTTGATTCTGGCATAGCTGTACCTTTTACGGTTGCCATTATGAACCGGCTTGAACAACATATGGGTTCTCACTCCTTTACATCCTGCAGGTTTTTTAACACAAAAAAACAAGGCCCACAATCAAAATGAATCTTTGATTAGCCTTGTAAAAACCAAGTTCCCTCAGTCAGCATTTCGTGCTCCTCTCAACCAAACGATCGGAACGCGATGTCCAACCACTGAGCACTCGCGAAACCTTATAATCCTGCTAGTAAATAAAATTTCATGGACTGATATTGTACCATGTATTTTAGGTTATTGCAAGGAGTTTTAAAGAAAAATATTTTTGTGAAATATGGAGGAAAGACCATGGTGCGCCGCCCCAAGCCTCCCTACTGGAGGGGTGGAACTTCATTCGCCCGGAAACATGCCGCTGCGCCCTTCCGCGGCTGCTCCAAAGCGGGCTTGGGACTCGGGCGAATCTTCCTCACTACCGCCTGCAAGGAGACGAAGCGCCGCTTCTCATCCATCACCAAAACGGGAAAATTATGTTGATAAATGCTTATGGAAATTTCCACACAACATGAGTGTTAATCAATTTTATCAGCGGCCCTGTCGTACACGAAAACAGTTCCTTTGCCTCCGCAGCCGCAATGGATTTATACGGGTGCGGCTGTAAGGGATAAAAGGACTCGCTTTCTGCTGTTTCACATCAGAAGACCGGCCTTTCCGGCAGAGGAAACTCCGACTGCTCCTATCGTTGCTGCCCTCTGAGTAAGCTTTCTGCACGAATTTTTCAGCATAAGAGAAAACGAAAAATTCGGCGACTCACTTACCCGCCCTGCACGATGTCCCACTTCGCTTTTCTAAGGCAGCGATGCGCTTACCGCCTTGGCAAAGGCAGATCGATGCGTTGCAGCAAGTTCAAAGGGGAAAGAGGGGACGCGAGTCGTTCCAAGCGCCATTGTTATCTTTCTATTTCAAAGGACCCACCTCTTACAAAAGCCGAACAGAAGATAAAAGCCCAAAACCGAACCTACGTCTACGTTCGGTTTTGGGCTTCTCTTACGTTTTTTGCCTTACAATCTTTTCCCTTCCGGTCTTTTCCTCCAATTGCTTTTTGCGAATTCGGTTCAGATGAATCCAGATGCGAGGAGCCCCCGCTTCCACCGACGACAGACCTGAGACGCCAGCAGTCCGCTAGCGCAGCGACGCGGGAGTTTCCTTGCGGCCAGAGGCCGGTACGTCTAGGAGGTTGGGCGCGCGGGCGACAAAGTAGATGGGCCCATATGGACTGAAGATTGCAAAAAGCTTCCGCTTTGATAAGCTAGGCGCTGGAAGTGACGACACATGGGTAGGAAAGGAAACGCCCAGGCGTAAGCTATCCCCAAACGTGGGACTGTCCATCGTACGATAGGCCATAAGGCCATTGTTTTCACAAAATCTTTTTTAAGCAATGGCCTCACGTACTCCATCAAATCAGCCCGATTTTTGGGCTGAGTAAAAATATATGCCCGACGTCTCCTTACGAGCGGCAAGCGAGGAACATTTTCCCTTTTGGATAGCAACCGTATCCGTTCCCGTGCGGTTGCCGACAAGCAAGTCTCCTGTGTACGTATTTTCATAAACTTCGCCTGTCGCGGGATCTGTCCATTTCCAATGCCAGCCATTGATACCTCCGGCCGTGATGTCACCATCATCAGTCGCGCTGACATGATCAGGACCCGCAATGGTACCGTACGTATGGGTTTCCGCATGGGTGACTCCCGTCTGAAGGCTCAATAAAACAAAAAAAGCAAGTATGCTCCGGCAAGAACAATACGTAGGTTTCATCAACTCCGCCTCCCCCCTTTCCCAGTAAATCAATATATTTAATGCTAATTATTTTTATTTCTATATTTATATTTTGTATTATATCATAAATATCTAGTAAATCATCGAATCGCGTCATATTAGTGGAAAGTAAAATCAACTTATCGAAAATTCATGATTCATACTAGATTTATATGCTATAATGACCGCAATCAATGATTTACGAAAGAAGGCATTCCTATGAAATTTGCTGCCATGGCGGGATCCTTTCTGCTTTCCTGCCTTTTCTTACTGCCTCTTGCTCCAGCTCAGGCTAAGACGAAAACGGGAGGAATCATAATTCATTCAGCTTATGAAAAAACAGCCACACATTCCCTTTCAGATCGTCTCTTCTTAAAAGAGGGAATCCGCTTATACACCGAGGGTCATTATGAAAGCGCACTCAAGATTTTACAAATTGCCTTTGACCGAGGCGACATGAAGGCAGGACGATATATCGGTCTTTGCTTTGAAAATGGATATGGTGTGGCTCCTGATGCCCAGTTAGCCGCCCATTGGTACCAAGCAGCCTCCCTTAGAGGAGATGTAACTGCTACTTATCTGTTGGGTACGCTTTACGAAAAAGGCAAGGGCGTTCCTCAAGACATACAAAAAGCCATGGACCTTTACCTGCAGTCCGCATACCGCAGCGACCATGTTTCAGCCCCCAGTCAGCTTGCCTTGGGACGCCTCTATGAAAAGGGGGAAGGCACGGCAAGGAATCTTTCAAAAGCCCGTTATTGGTACGCTCGTGCCAGTAAGTCCGGAAGCAAGGAAGCCGCAGCTGCACTTCTTCATGGGGAACACTAAAAACTTTCTTTGACGCCATCGGTATTCCCTCATCAAATGTTCCGCTTCAGGCGCCCAACATTCCCAAGAATAAAAAAAGACTGCCGCCTAAGCAGCAGTCTTTTTATTTTGGAATTAAGCTTCCGCCTCAACAGGAACGATGCTGATGATGCGGCGATCCTTACCCCATCTTTCAAAAGCGACTTTACCGTCAACTTTTGCGAAAATGGTGTAATCCTTACCCATCCCAACGTTTTTCCCCATATGGAAACGGGTACCACGCTGACGGACAATGATGGAACCAGCCGTTACAAACTGACCATCATGAGCTTTCGTGCCCAGACGCTGAGCGTTGGAGTCACGACCGTTGTGAGTGGAACCAGAACCTTTTTTATGAGCGTGTAATTGCAGGATTAATTCGAACACTAAACTCACCTCCTGTGTTCCTCGATAGCCAGATAGTCGGAATATGCCTTTTGGATGCCCTTCAGTCCCAGGACCATGGTCCGCAGGAGGACTTCGGTTTTATCATCGGGCGCATCGACCAGTCTGACACAGAGCAATCCGTCTTCTTCATCGACGCTGTAATCCAGCGTACGGGAAAGGACCTGCTCCATCCCAAGTACCGGGACCTGGGTTGTGAGGGAAACCATGGCACACACTTCATCGAATCCCTCGGGATTCGAATCGGCATGACCGGATACACGGTACTCCCTGATCTTTCCTTGATCATCTTCGTAAATATCGACTTTGATCATGGCTTATGCTTCGATAGAAGTAATTTCAACGCGGGTGAAGGGCTGACGATGACCCTGGCGTTTGCGATAGTTGCTCTTTGCTTTGTATTTGAAAACAAAGATCTTATCAGCTTTGCCTTGAGTAGCAACCTTTGCAGTGACTTTAGCGCCTTCTACAGTCGGTTTGCCAACCTTGACATCCCCATCGCTTACAACGGTCAGGACGTCATCGAAAACGACTTCGTCGCCTTCCTGGACGTTCAGTTTTTCAACTTCCAGGACATCCCCTTCGCTGACACGATACTGTTTACCACCAGTACGGATAATAGCGTACATTCAGATGCACCTCCCTCATTCCAAGACTCGCCGAATACGGTACTCCTTCCGGAGTTTTCGGAACCTCTCCGGGCGGTAGTGCTAAAATTAGCTTCAGCCCTATAAATTTACTATATGAAAAGGGAAAAGTCAAGCCATTTTGGGCTTTCTCTTCATGTTTTTCAATGAATGGAACCGATTCACGCTGCCGCCAGCTTAGCGAAAAGATAAATGGCCCCATCCGTTTTTTTGACGCCTTCTATGATATAATGCATCTATGATACTAAAGGGGGCGATGATCATCAGCACGAAGGCAACATATATCCTCTTGTCCCTCATCGGGCTTTTGTGGGGATTCCAGCCCATTACGCTCAAATGGCTGCTCCCTTATTGGACGCCAGCAACCATTACGACCTTCCGGTTCCTCGTCGTCGGCATGGTCATCCTCTTTTACCAATACTTCCGTCTCGGTCGGGACATGGCAAAGCTTCTCCCCCGCAAGACAGATTGGCCGTGGATTGTTTTTATGGGAATCAATGGACAGATGCTCAATTCCGTGCTCCAGTTCCACGGTCTCCAGTTCACGACGGTGACAAACAGCACCCTGATTACGGCGACGACACCTGCCATTACGTCGGTCTGCGCCTACCTGCTCCTTCACGAAGCCTTTTCCAAGAAACAGTGGCTGGGCATCCTGCTCTCCTTTAGCGGCGTCCTTGCAGTCATTACCAAAGGGAATTTTGACATAATCCGCACCATGAGCTTCAATGTAGGCGACGTCTTCTGTATTGCATCCCAGCTTGCCTGGGCCTTTTACAGCCTGGCCTCACGAAAGCTGACAGGCCACATGGACGTCCTTACGGCCCTTGGCTGGTGCAGTCTCTGCGGGACAGCCGGAACCGCTATTTATGGGATTTTTTCAAACACCCTTGTCCTTTCTCCCTTGCCGCCTGTTCCCTTTCTTTCCTATCTTTATATCACCCTTTTCGGCGGGATTGCCGCCAATGTCTTTTGGAACATTGGCGTCAAGAATGTCGGTCCCAGCGTCAGTTCCGTCTTTTTGAATTTCACGCCCGTCATGGGAATGGTTGCCGGGTATCTCATTTTTGCAGATCCCATCGGACCGCTCCAGATTGTCGGAGCCAGTGTGATTTTTGTAGGGGTATACCTGACGACGCATGGTTGATTTTTATTCAAAGCAAGAACCGCTCCGAATTGATGTAGAACTTGAGCCCATTGCTTTAGAAAAGATTCTTCTAAGGCAATGGATTCATGACGTATCGCAGGAGGGCCATAAGTCGTTCCATTGCCATTTCCCCGTCTTGGCAGTGGATGAGACCGCACAGCGACCTTTTCATACGAACGGTAGTGAGGGACCATTCGCCCGGAGTTCGAAGGGTGCCTTTGGAGCGATAGCGGAAGTCCGAGAAACTTGTTTTAAGCCAAATTAAGTTTGATTCCCACCCTTCGAAGAAGTAACGGTTTCGGGCCGTGCGTTTGGTCTTTTTCACCTCTCAAAAGGCAATACATTTGAGACTGTCCATCACAAAAATACAAAAACGGCATCCCAATTGCTTGGGATGCCGTTCCTTTCATTTTTCTTAGCCGAGAATGCTCTTCTTGATCATCTGGTTGACCATGCCCGGGTTAGCTTTGCCGCGGGATTTTTTCATGATCTGTCCTACAAGGAAGCCAATGGCTTTATCCTTACCCGCTTTGATATCCGCAACAGACTGCGGATTGGCAGCAAGGACTTCGTCGACCATGGCTTGGATAGCGCCAGCGTCGCTCACCTGTTCAAGGCCCAGTTCCTTAACAAGGGCAGCCGGAGCTTTGTCGGTCTTGAGCATTTCCGCAAAGACTTTCTTGGCAAGCTTGCTCGAAAGGACGCCTTTATTGATGAGGTTGACCATTTCCCCAAGATGGGTCGGGGAAACGGGGAATTCGCCAATGGTCACGCTATTGGCATTAAGATAAGCCGATACGTCACCGAGCATCCAGTTGGCGACACTCTTGGCGTCTTCCGTTGATTTAGCAGCTTCATCAAAGTAAGCGGCAAATTTCTTGTCCGATACAATGAGTTCAGCATTGTATTCATCGAGGCCTTTTTCCTTCATGAGGCGGTCTTTCTTCGCATCAGGGAGTTCAGGCAGTTCGCTCTTGGCCTTTTCGATCCACGCGTCATCAATGATGATGGGCGCAAGATCCGGTTCCGGGAAATAGCGATAGTCATGAGCCTCTTCCTTGGAACGCATGGAGAAGGTCATGCCCTGGGCATCATCCCACGTACGGGTTTCCTGGACGACGTGCCCGCCGTCTTCGAGTATCTCTTTCTGACGCTGGACTTCATACTCAATGGCCCGTTCCAAGGCTTTGAAGGAGTTCAGGTTCTTGATTTCTGCACGGGTGCCATATTCCTTGCTGCCTACAGGCATGATGGAGATATTGGCATCGCAGCGCATGGATCCTTCTTCCATTTTTCCATCGCAGACTTCCGTGTACTGCAGGTAGGAACGGAGTTTTTCCATATAAGCACGGGCTTCTGCCGCACTTCTCATATCCGGTTCGGAAACGATTTCGATAAGGGGCACACCGGCACGGTTATAGTCAACGGCGGAAGAGTCGCTCGTTGAAATGGTGGCACCGGAATGGACGAGCTTACCAGCATCTTCTTCCATATGAATTCTCGTAATGCCAATGCGCTTGGTTTCACCATTTACGTTGACATCAACATGACCGCCCAAGGCGATAGGCTGATAGAACTGGGAAATCTGGTAGGCTTTGGCAAGATCTGGATAGTAATAGTTTTTCCGGTCAAACTTGCTGTAGTGCTGGATATCACAATTGACAGCCAGGGCAAACCGCAGGGCAAATTCAACCATTTGCTTGTTCATGACCGGCAGGGCGCCAGGCATACCAAGGCACACAGGGCAGACATGGGTGTTCGGTTCGCTGCCAAAGGCAGTGGAGCAGGAGCAGAAAGCTTTGGTCTTCGTCTTTAGTTCGGCATGGACTTCAAGACCAATTACAGTAGTATATTCAGTCATTATTTCTTACCTCCCAGGGGCGCCACGGCTTTGTGGAATTCCGTAGCCTGTTCAAAGGTGTAAGCGGCGCGCAGCAGGGTTTCCTCGCCAAGCGGTTTGCCGATGAGCTGGGCACCAACGGGCATGCCATCCACAAATCCGCAGGGGATGGACATACCGGGCAGGCCGGCCATGTTGACAGGAATGGTCGTCACATCAAGCATATAGACCGTCAGGGGATCCATCTTGGCATCGAGTGAGTAGGCCACGACCGGGCTCGTCGGGGTAAGCAGGAGGTCACAGGTCTCAAAGGCCTTCTGGTAGTCCTGACGGATGAGGGTACGGACCTGCATGGCTTTGTTGTAGTAAGCGTCGTAATAACCAGAGCTTAAGACGTAGGTCCCAAGCATGATGCGGCGGCGCACTTCCTCGCCAAAGCCTTCCGTACGGGTGGCGGCCATCATTTCCGGGGCCGATTTGGCAGAAAGGTCACGGAAGCCGTAACGAACACCGTCAAAACGGCCAAGATTGGCCGACGCTTCTGCCGGTGCGATGATGTAGTACGTAATGACGGCATATTCCGTATGAGGCAGGGAAACTTCGACGACTTTTGCGCCCAGCTCCTCATATTTTTTCGCCGTCAATTTGATCTGTTCAGCGACTTTGGGATCGGTCCCCTTACCAAAAAACTCCTTCGGAAGGCCGATGACCATGTCCTTTACGTCCTGTTTCAAGGCTTTCGTGAAGTCGGGCACAGGGACATTTGCACTAGTCGAATCATGGGCGTCTACGCCGCAGATTGTGTTGAGGACAATCGCCGCATCGGTCACATCCTTCGTGATGGGCCCAATCTGGTCAAGGGAAGAAGCAAAGGCAATGCAGCCATAACGGGAGACACGGCCATAGGTCGGTTTGATTCCGACACAGCCATTAAAGGAAGCAGGCTGACGGATGGATCCGCCCGTATCACTGCCCAGGGACCAAATAGCTTCGCCGGCTGCGATAGCAGCGGCACTGCCGCCGGAAGAACCGCCCGGTACGCGGGTAAGATCCCAAGGGTTCGACGTGGCCTTGAAATAACTTGTTTCCGTCGTGGAACCCATGGCAAATTCATCCATGTTGGTCTTACCGATAAAGACCGTATCATCCCTACGGAGATTTTCAATGACGTGGGCATCGTAGACGGGCTGGAAGTTTTCCAGGATCTTTGAAGCACACGTCAGGCGCATACCTTTGAGGCTGATATTGTCCTTGATGGCGCCGGGAATCCCCGTCAGCGGCTTTATGGCCTCACCCGCGGCAATCTTCTGGTCGACTTCGCGAGCTTTCTTCAGGGCCCCTTCTTTATCCAAGGTAATGTATGCCTTGACACTGTCTTCGACTTTGTCAATGCGGTCAAAGACTTTTTCGGTCAGTTCCACGGAGCTGATTTCTTTTTTGGTCAGCTTCTCATGGAGATCGTGAACAGTTTCATTATATAACGTCACAGTGCTTCCTCCTCTTATTCGATGACGCGGGGTACCTTAAAGCCGCCATCATGTTCTTCCGGTGCATTTTTCATGGCGTCCTCGTGGGAGAGCCCTTCTTGGGGCACATCTTCACGGAAGACATTGCTCGTCGGAAGGACATAAGGAGAAGGTTCAATTCCCGTCGTATCGACTTGTTTCAGGATTTCCGCATAATTGAGGATCTGGTTGAACTGGTCCTCGAATTTTTCCAGCTCATCTGCCGGCACATTGAGTCTCGACAGAGTTGCGATATGTTTGACATCTTTCGCTGTAATACTCATGGTCTCACCGCCTGTCTATACTTTTAACATCTAATGATTATATCACATGAAAGGACGTGTGAACATCCCCCGCCCCGCCTTTATCCTCACTCAATCGGCAGAGAACTTCCCTCAGGCCCGATCAAAAACGCCTCGCGCATTTTCTTATACTGAAAGAAGAGGCTGTCTTCCAATCAATCATGGGCCTTTCTATTGACAGCCGCTTTTTTTCATCGTAAAGTAGTAGAAAATCATTGATGTGATTTCTTTTATGCTTTTTAATCCTATCAATTTTCTATGTTTTAGGAGGGGTTTCCATGAAGTTTCAAACAACCTGTATCCATGGAGACGGGCCCAACGATGCAACGGGTGCCGTTTCACCGGCGATTTACTGTACGTCCACCTTTTCCCATCCTCATGTAGGAGAGTCAACAGGCTTCAACTACACCCGGGAATCCAATCCCACCCATGCCCGTTTGGAAAAAGTCATGTCCGCCCTTGAAAGCGGCGTCGATTCCCTCGCCTTTTCGTCCGGTATGGCTGCCATTGATGCGGTGATGCGTCTTTTTGTATCCGGAGACCATATCCTTACAGGTTTTGATCTTTATGGCGGCTCCTTCCGTCTCTTCCGTTCCGTCTACGAACCGTACGGTCTAACCTTTTCCGCCGTCCATACAAGCGACCTTGAAGCCGTGGAAAGAGCCATTACACCTAAAACAAAGGCCATCTATCTGGAAACACCGACAAATCCCACCATGGAAATCACCGACCTGCGCGCCCTGGCAGAACTTGCCCACAAAAAGGGTCTTCTGGTCATCGTTGACAATACGTTCCTCACCCCATATTTCCAACGTCCTCTGGAACTTGGCTGCGATATTGTCCTGCACAGCGGGACGAAGTACCTGGCCGGTCACAACGATATCCTCGCAGGCTTTGTAATCAGCCGGGAAAAATCCATCGCGGAAAAACTTCGTTCCATCTACAAAACGACAGGCGCCTGCCTGAGCGTTTTTGACGCCTGGCTCATGTTGCGCAGCCTCCGCACCCTCCCCCTGCGTATGCGCCAGCACGAGAAAAATGCGGAAACGCTGGCTGCTTTCCTAAAGACCCAGCCCTATGTGCAAAAGGTCCTCTATCCAGGCCTTCCCGAACATCCGGGGTATGAGATCCAGAAAAAACAGGCCACCGGGTTTGGCGGCATGATTTCGTTTTATGTTGATACACCGGAGCGGGCCAAGAAAATCCTTGAAGGGATTTCCCTCATCCAGTTTGCTGAAAGTTTGGGCGGTGCCGAAAGCCTCATGACCTATCCCCGCACCCAGACTCACGCGGACTTGACGCCGGAAGAAGCAAAAGAAAAGGGAATTACGGATACGCTTCTGCGCTTTTCCGTAGGTCTTGAAGATGTAGAAGACCTCAAGGAAGACCTTTTGTCCGTCTTCAAAAATCTCTAAAACAGTTTCTGGGCTGCTCCCCGCCATATGGGGCGGCAGCTCTTTTTTCATACCTTGCCTCTATCCAAATAAGAGGAAATAGTGTAAAATATCCTAAGCCGTAAAACACTTAGAAACGTTAGACAAGGAAAGGAGTACGGCATGGACGATTGCATCAGTGTACGCTTTGAAGAAAATAATAACCGTTCCGCAGCTTACGATGGAGACCAAGAAGTAGGGTACTGTTCTTACACCCTTGATGGAGATGTCTGGGTCATTGAACACACCGTCGTCGATCCCGCCTATGGAGGAAGAGGCCTGGCCCGCCGTCTCGTGGACGCTGTTGTCATGGGAGCCCGGGACAGCCGCGTCAAGATCCTGCCCATGTGTTCCTACGCCGTGAGCCTTTTTAAGAAGGATCATAAATACGACGAAGTAAACGCCAATCTCTAACCATGACGTCAGCATGCAAAAAGCCGGAAGAACCTATTAACATCGGATCTTCCGGCTTTTTAGTATGACGTTTTTATTTCATGACAAGAAGAGAGACATCACCCACACAGCCAATGAGACTGCGGATCTTTGTCAAAAGGGCAAGGCGGTTTTGCTTTACGGCTTCATCCTTATCCATGACCATGACGTCATCAAAGAAATGGTTGATGGGTGCAGAAAGGCTGTCGCAAGCGGTAAGGACGCCGGCAAAATCACGGGAAAGAAGCATTCCATGTACGTTTTCAGCAGCCTTTTCCACAGCTTCAAAGAGGGCTTTTTCAGCGTCTTCTCTCAAAAGGGCCTCGGAAACAGGTGCGTCAACGCGACTTTTCTTGGTAATATTTTCCACGCGGGTAAAGGCCTGAAGCGTTTCTGGCGCCTTATCCGTACCGAGATAGGCCGTCAGGGCATCAGCGGCAGCAAAAGCGTCGCACAGGTCATCCCGGCCTTCAGCACCAAGGACGGCATCGACGATATCGTACCGAACGCCGCGGTCAAGCATCATGTTCTTGGAACGCTGGGCGAAGAATTCAACAATATCAGCCACAAGTTTGTCTTCACTTTGATTCGTTTTGGGCAGGCGGCTCAAGGTTTCCTTGATGGCGCTTGTAAGGGCAAAGTGGATGTTTCCATCGGTGACGATATTGAGGATACCCAGGGCCTGGCGGCGCAGGGCATAGGGATCCTGGGAACCGGTTGGAGCTTCCCCGCGGCTGAAGGTTGCTGTGATATTATCCAGTTTATCGGCAATGGCAAGGAGACGGCCTTCATTCGTCTGAGGCAGTTCATCGCCGGCAAAGCGCGGCATGTACTGCTCTCCAATAGCCGTCGAGACCGTATCGCCTTCGCCGTCAAGAAGGGCATATTCACGGCCCATGGTGCCCTGCAGTTCCGTAAATTCCGTAACCATGCCGGTCACAAGATCGGCCTTGCTGAGGCGGGCTGCGCGAACAAGAGCCTTTTCATCAGCGGCAACGCCCGATTCCTTGAGGAGGCAGCTCGTAAGGGCTTCGAGGCGTTCCGTCTTTTCATACATATTCCCCATGCCGCGCTGGAAGGCTACATCATGCAGGGCCTCCCGATGTGCTTCAAGGCTCTTTTTCCGGTCGTTTTCAAAGAAGAAGACCGCGTCGTCAAGACGGGCACGAAGGACGCGTTCGTTGCCGTGGGTCACGATGTCAAGATGTTCACTGTTGCCGTTGCGGACCGTAATGAAATAAGGCAAAAGCTTGCCGCTGTCATCAAGGACAGGGAAGTAGCGCTGATGGTCGCGCATGGGAGTAATGACAGCTTCTTTCGGGAGCTTCAGGTACTTATCATCAATGGAACCGCAAAGGGCCGTCGGATATTCGACAAGATAAGTGACTTCATCGAGCAGGTCTTCAGAAATGGCCGTATGGCCGCCGGCTTTTTTGCCCAACGCTTCAATCTGTTCCCGGATGAGGGCACGGCGTTTTTCCACGTCGACAATGATGAAGTTTTCTTCGAGGGTTTTTACATAAGCCTCGGCCGAAGGAATCGTAATGGTCTGACTGCCCAGGAAGCGATGGCCGCGGGTCACATTGCCGCTTTTGACATCGTTTGCTTCAACAGGAATGACTTCACTGTCAAGAAGGGCCACCATCCAGTGGAAAGGACGGACAAACCCGAAGTCATAGTCGGCCCAGCGCATGGTCTTTGGGAAGGACAGGCTGTGGAGAATATCATCCAACAAGGCAGGCAGCAGTACCTTGGTTTCACCGCCCTTTGTGTGTTTGATGGCATAAACGTAACCATCCCGTTTTTCAAGGGCAGAGACTTCCACACCCTGACCGCGGGCAAAGCCCTGGACGGCTTTCGTCGGGTTGCCGTCTGCGTCAAAGGCAATCTTGAGGGATGGACCTTTGCTCTCTGCCGTCATATCTTCCTGACGGTCAGCAATGCCTTCAGCCACAAAGGCCATGCGGCGCGGCGTTCCGTAGACGCTGACTTTTTCAAAAGGAATACGGGCTTCCTTGAGTTTTGTTTCTGCCAGTTCCTTATAGTTTTTCAAGATACCCGGCATGTATTGGGCCGGCATTTCTTCCGTTCCGATTTCATATAATAACGTAGCCATTAGTTGTTCCCTCTCTTCAGCATAGGAAATCCCATCTTTTCACGCTGTTCCACATACGCCGCGGCGCACAGGCGGGCCAGGGCGCGGACACGGCCGATGTAGTTGGTCCGTTCGTCAACGCTGATGGCACCTCGGGCGTCCAAAAGGTTGAACGTATGGGAGCACTTGAGCACATAATCATAAGCTGGATGGATGTTCCCCGTTAACAGGACCCTTTTGGCTTCCTTTTCATATTTATCAAAGAGGTCAAAGAGCAGATCCGTATCGGCAATATCAAAGCTGTAGCAGGACTGTTCCACCTCGTTTGTGTGATACACATCGCCGTAGGTCACATCGCCCACCCATTTGATGTCGTAGACATTTTCCACACCTTGGATATACATGGCAAGGCGTTCGAGGCCGTACGTGATTTCAACGGCAACAGGTTTGATATCAAGGCTGCCAACTTGTTGGAAGTAGGTGAACTGCGTCACTTCCATCCCGTCGAGCCAGACCTCCCAGCCCATGCCCCAGGCACCCAGGGTCGGCGATTCCCAATTGTCTTCAACAAAACGGATATCGTGTTCTTCGGGATGGATCCCTAGTTCGCGCAGGCTTTCAAGATACAGTTCCTGAATGTTATCCGGAGACGGTTTCATGATGACCTGGAACTGATGATGCTGATAAAGGCGGTTAGGGTTATCGCCATAACGTCCGTCAGCCGGGCGGCGGGACGGTTCCACATAGCATACGTTCCACGGCTCCGGTCCCAAGACGCGAAGGAAAGTTGCCGGGTTCATGGTCCCAGCTCCTTTTTCTACGTCATAAGGATGGAAGTTGATGCATTGCTGACGCCCCCAATAGGCACTCAGCGCCGAAATGATGTCTTGGAAATTCATGGTTTTCTCCTCCTAAACAAAAACTCCCGTCTCTGCAATATAGACGAGAATCATCTACATTACAGGGACGGGAGTGACTTCCGCGGTTCCACCCTGTTTGCTGCCAAGGCAGCCTCTCTTGTGGTACAGTCGCTCAGGGATGCCAACCCCCTCATTGCGCTCCGAACAATATAGCAAAATTGGGAAAGATTGTCAAGGCAGCGGTGGAAAAAGGCGGTCGAGATGTGATGCTAAAAGACCGTGAGACACGGACCCAAACCGCCCCCCTGCGGGGGATGGGTCGGAATTACATTCACCTGGAAACATGTCCCTGCAGCATCACAGCTGCCTTTTTATCTTTTAGCTCGACAGCCAGCGCCGAAGAGTCATGACAGCATGATGGCCCCTTTTACGTTTTTCCCAATCGCAGTACGTTCCTTCTTCCAATATGCCATGAGCCCATTGCTTCGGATATGTTTCTGAAGCAATGGGCTCATGTTTTCCATCAAATCGGAGCGATGTCCACGCCGATTAAATTATTAAGGTTATGCCGTCTCGCCCAATCTTTCCCGTTCGCGGCGTGCAAGGATAGGGAAAATAAGGCCGATACCAAGAAGGATGACCGGCGTTACGACGTTCATGATCATCTGGAACCACCAGGTGGAAGAATACATTTCTACACCGTAAGGAACCATACCCATGAGCGAAGCAAAGGTCGTCAGGGCAAAGCACCAGAAACCAATCATAAAGCCGGTGCCTTTGCTCTTTGTAAGGTAGTAGGAAGAGCTGTAAGCCTTTTTCGCCCGTTTGAGCGCCATATAAGCCAGGAAGACCCACAGGTAGGACAGCGGCATGCAGATGGCATTCAGGCGCAGGAGCCAGATGTAGAGCGTTGTCATGTCGCCAATGCCAAGGGCCGGTACGATGATAAGAATGCTGACAAGGATGCCCGTCAGTTTGTAACCGCTCACAGGGATGCCCTTTTCGTTGATCTTCGTGAAGGAATGAGGTACGAATTTCGGATCAACATCACTTAAGAGGAACTTGATGGGTGCGTCAATGGAGATGGCAAGGGTTGCTGCCTGGCCAAAGAACTGGCAAATAGCATAGAGGATGACGAAAGCGCGGCCCACGCCATAATAAGCGCCGAGCTTGGCGAAGCAGTAGTAAGCTCCATTCATCATCAGGTCCTTCGGCACATTGTTGGGGTCAAACATAAGACCCATGGCAAAGGTACCAAGAACAGCCGTAACAGCCACCATTGCGGTCATGACAATCATGGCACGCGGGAACTCCTTATCCGGATTCTGGAGGTTCGTGACATACGGTGCAATGCGTTCACAGCCACCGACAGCAAAGACGAGGATGCTGAGGGTCGTCATGTATTCAAAGTTGAAGTTCGGCATGAACGTATCCCAGCTGAGGCTGTAGGAGAAGGTCTTTGCTTCCGTGATGTAAGGCGCAGCGAGAACGAGAAGCACATAAAGGATGCTCATGATAAACATAAAGGAACCGGCAATGGAACCAATGCGCTTCAAAGCCGATACACCCTGAGCGGCATACCACATGAAGAACATGAAAATGCCAAGGCTGATAAGCTGAAGCATCATAGGCGAAATCATGGTTGTCAGTTGGTCATTCTGGAAAATGGCCCACCCCATAGCAATAAGGATATTCTGCGGTTTCTGGGCTAGATAAGGAATATTGACTACCCAGAAGGTCCAGCCAGCAAAGAAGGCCAATTTGGAACTCATGGTTTCTTTGATCCAGGAGCTGACACCGCCAGCACCATTTTCAAAGGTCGCGCCCATTTCCCCCACCATCAACGTGTACGGAATGAAGTAGAAGAGGAAGAGAATCATCCAGGAAACGACGACTTTCAGACCTTGGTTGGCAAAGCCATTGACCGTATTGCCAAATCCCCACACGACCGTGTAGGCCATTAGGCACAGAGCTTGCCAAGTCATGGCTTTGTTTTTTGAATTTGTGTTGCTGCTCATTTCGATACCCCCTAATTGGTTTAAAGTGCAACATTTGTTACACGTATTATAACAAGATTTGTTCTTCCATAAAAGACAGAAAATAAGGACTTTTCGCTATTGTCTTTATATTAAGGACAATCCCGAACGTTCACTGTAACATTTTCATCGTATTATTCGAAATATAAAAAAAGTGAACCATTTTTGAAGAAAGCATCGCAATATCGTGTTATCCAGCCATCACAAATCAACTTGAAATTTTTTTAAACAGGCCTATGAATGAAACCAACCGGTGAAGGAATAAAGGATAAGTCGCAGTTA
Source organism: Acidaminococcus sp. BV3L6 (assembly GCF_000468835.1). Classification (NCBI taxonomy): domain Bacteria; kingdom Bacillati; phylum Bacillota; class Negativicutes; order Acidaminococcales; family Acidaminococcaceae; genus Acidaminococcus; species Acidaminococcus sp. BV3L6. The sequence goes on from NZ_AWUR01000040.1 coordinate 23,396, forward strand.
GGAACCTTTTTTGTTAAGAAAAAAGTCCGCATCTGAAGAACAAGCTGTCCACACTAAAGAAACTTACAATGAATCATTTGATGGCTTTTTATCCACGTAAGAAAGAACCTGTAAAATAAGCCTCTATTTTTGAAATATAAAAAATCCCTCAAACAGGGAACCCCAATTTGAGGGAATTATCACTTCTTCAATTATTTTTTTCCGCCAGTTTTGCATATTTTATGGCCGTATAGATACCGTGCTGGAGTGTGGCAATGATGCCCATACTTCCTTCAAGAAATCCTCCTTGGAGAAGATAGACCTTAAGCATGCCCAAAAGGGCATGGCTGGCTGCTTTTCCATAGCTTGCCCTTTTTCCTCGGGCGTAGGCATCATCGGCCCAAATGGTCGTGTACTGGCCGGCTTTGCGCCACCAATCGGCAAAGGCCGCATAGGTATAATGGTCCATCCTTTCTGAAAGGGCCTCAAGAGGCACGGTGCAAACGGCGTGTTCGTGGACCTTTCCCTCCCAGTGGACCGCCGCTTTTGGGAAAAGGCGCACGACCCGATCCGGTCCGAACGCCCCATGATGGAAATGATGACCGAAGGCAATATTTTCCCTGCGGAAGGAGTAATGGTGGTTGGGCGCTCCCTTTTTGATGGCAAGGACCTTTTGGATGGCCCCTGCTGTAAGCCGTTCGTCGGCATCAAGATAAAGTACCCAGTCACCATGGGCACCCGTCAGGGCAAAATTACGCTGGGCGGCAAAGTCCCCGTCCCAAGCCCGGTAAATCACAGAAGCACCGCTTTTTTTTGCGATTTCCACGGTCCCATCGTCACTTCCAGAGTCAACGACAAGAATCTCATCGGCCCAGGACGCAGCATTTTGAAGGGCGCTGGGAAGATTTTTTTCTTCATTTTTAGTGAGGATGATGCAGGTTATGCTGCCCATGACTATTCTTCCTTTCCTAAAAGTTCCGGATGGCGCACAAGGTACCCCGTAAGATCCATATACCCTTCCCTTTCCTCACGGTACGGCTGAGGGCCTTCCCGAAGAGCCTGCGGTCCAAAGCCGTCCCCTAAGGGCTGATAAAAGTCGTTGCTGTAGGTCCCGTAAGCATCCTTTCGCAGCCAGTGGTAAGGCGACACGACATGGTCGATGGGATCCATGAGGCTCGTCATAAGGGAATAGTACGTAAAGTCCTTTGGCGCAATGAGTTCAAAAATCGTCGGCAGGATATTCATATGACCGCCAATGGTATTTTCCCCGAAAAGGGACTGGTCGATTTCAGGATGATGGAAGAATAGAACCGGACTATGGCGTTCCCGCAGGTTCGCGTCTCGTTTCATGAGGCTTGTTTTCCCAAGGACGGCACTCATGTCATAGGAATGGTCGCCTGTCACGATGAAAAGACTGTCTGGATAGGCTTCCTTCATGGTGCGCAGGAACTTTCCAATCGCCTGGTCTGAGAACCAGAAGGTCCCGAGATTCTTTTGCAAACTCTTGCTGTTTTTGATGTCTTCCGGAGCATCCGGCATGACACGCTCCGTATCATAGCCATATTTTTCAAGAGGAATCTTGAAGGGCCCGTGATAACTTGTCGTATAAAGGAAATGGAACTGATATTCCCCGCGCTCTTCGTCCCCGGAAAGAATCATGTCCGCTGCTTTTTCCAGAAAGAGGTTGTCATAGACGCCGACCCAGGTCTTTGGCGCGTCAGGGCCGCAAAAATCCGTTGCCGTTTCCACTTCGTCAAAGCCGCAGCTGGGAGCAAACTGGTTAAAGTTTCCATATGTGACATTGCCGCCATACCAATAGGCCGCGTGATAGCCAAGTTTCTTCAGCTGTCGTGGCAGGGCCGTAGGAAGTTTGTTCGTCCAGAAGCTTTCTTTTTCGTTGAGTTCAAGACCAGCGTCAAAGATGCCGCTCATGAGGCTCACGATGGATGGCCTGGAAATGATGCCAGCTGAAAGGGCACTCGTAAGCTGGGCTGTGTGGGGATCATCCTTGAGAAACCGTCCGCCCGAGACAAGGTTCAGCGAGGCAAAGGCCGGGTCAAAGAACTGCTGAAGATAGGTCTCCCCCACAAGGAGGAAGATATGGCGCGGTTTTGTGATGCGCGCGCCCTTTGCCGCACGGCGAAAGGCATAGACAGGATTGGGAAAATCGGAAAGGGGCATTTTTACCGGCACCAGCGGCGCAATGGCGGCAAGGTCCTCTTCGTCCGTGTGCTCATAGGCTTCATTGAGGTCATGCTTCATCACCTGTTCCAAGGCGACAAGGTCATCCACGGTCGCTTTGGCAAAAAAGATATCCTTTTTCACAAGACTCGGAATCGTATCCCATTCGGGCTTATCGTCATGCCAGAAGGTCCCGCCATACCGGAACCAGTAAAACGCAGCAATACACAAAAGAAAAACAACTGTATTGAAGGCGCAGCGAAGAAAAGGCGAGGCAATAGCTGGATAGGAAAGACTGGGAAGACCTAAAAACGCCAAGAGTGCAAGGCGGCACAGGTACAGATAGGGCACAATGCCAAGAAGGATCCAAGCACCATGGTCCTGATGGAAGAAAATATCAACGAGGTTGTGCTTTTCCGCATGGGCGCCAAGCTTCATGGTCTGGTTGTAGATGTCATGAAAATGGCTGTAGTAGAGCATCTTTCCCATGAAAGCAAGATAAAGGACAAGGGCATAAAGCAGGCCGCCCACAAGACGCAGTGTATTGCCCAGGGCAAAATAGGCAGGAAAAAAGGCGCCGGGCAGGCTCACAAGGACCAGGGAAATCAGGAAAACATAGGCGTTAAAGTCCATGCCCCACCAAAAACCGTAACGAAAGGTGTGCCAGAGAATCTTTCCCTTCCCCGCAAAATTGGGGTACGGGCTGTAGACCTTGATGAAAATAGCCCGAAAGAGGGCGCATAGGATGGGGAAAAATAAAAAAAGTTTGGCATCCTGCTGCAGGGACGCAAAAAATTGACTGAACATAATGAGCTCCTTTGCTTCTATCTGCTCTTAGTTTATCGGTTCTTTGCGTGAACTGCAAGAAAAAGCATAAAAATCTTGTTTTCGCACAAAAGAAAAAGTCCCTCCCCTGCCGCAAAACAGCAGGAAAGGGCTTTTATTCCATAATCAGAAGGGACCGATCTGAACGGCCGTTGCATAAAAGAGAACCACAAAGGCTACAATCCACCAAATGCCCAGCATGGGGATAGCAAATTTCCACCAGCGGCGCAGGGGAATGCCAGCAATGCTGAGGATGGTCATGGTCGTACCGCTTGCAGGAGTGACACTGTTGGTGAAGGCATCGCCCATTTGAAAGGCAAGGACAGCGGTCTGACGGGTAATGCCGACGAGGTCAGCCAACGGCGCCATGATTGGCATCGTGATGGCGGCCTGACCGGAACCGGAAGGAACCACCATGTTGAAGATATCCTGAACAATGAACATCCCAATGCCAAGCATGGATTTCGGCACGGCGTTCAGGGAGTTTGCTAGGTAGTAGATGATGGTATCAAGGATATGGCCATTATCCAACAAAATGGTCACGCCTTTGCACATACCGACCATCATGCAAGGAAGCGCCATACCGGCAACGCCCTTGATGAAAGCATTGGCGACCTTGTTCGCATTCATGCGGGACACAATGCCGGTGTAAATGATGAGGGCAATGAAAAGAGCCGCAATTTCATCCATATAGAAATCAAACTTCAAAACGCCAATAAGGATACCGGCTACAACAAGACAGAAACCAAAAAGGACAAGCTTATGGGTTCGGGTCATAGTGCCCGTTTCACCCATAATGGATTCGATGTTCATCTTTTCCTTGTAGATCTGGTCATAGTCATACATGAAGCTCTTTTCCGGATGCTTCTTGACCATACGGGCATAAAGGTAGAGTGGAATCACCGTAACAATGATGAGGGTTACAAGCATGACAAGACGGATCTGGATCCCTGAGAACATGGGCAGCCCTGAAATGCTCTGCGCTACACCAACCGTGAAAGGATTCGTCACACCGGCACCATAGCCTGCGCCAACAGCACAGAGGAACATACCAGCCGCTACAATGGAGTCGAACCCCAAAGCGTAGCACACAGCGGTCATGAGCGGAATAAAAGCAATGTATTCTTCGCTGCAGCCAGCCGTTGCGCTGAGGCAGATAAAAATCGGCAGAAGGACAGGAATGATCAGCGTTTCGTGACCTTCCATCTTTTTGACAACGTGGCCCATGAAAGCGTGGATGGCGCCTGTTTCCGCCATGACGTTCAGGGCACCGCCAATGATCATAAGGAAGCCAACAATACTGGCCGCGCCTTTGATGCCCTTTGGAATAGACATCAAGAAATCCAGGATCTTCGTTGGTTTCTGGGCAATGAAATGGAACGAGTTCGGATCAACAATCATACGGCCGCTGGCTGCGTCCTTGATGCGGACAAATTCACCAGCCGGTACAATATACGTAGCAATGGCACTTAAGACGAGGATGACCGCAATGATCATAATAGGACTTGGGACCGAGACTTTTTTGTTCTGGACGGGCTTTGCCGCCTGCTGAGGATTTTCGCTCATCGTGAGTTCTCCTTTTTTCTTATAGGGTAACGTCCGTAAGTTTCAAGATGGTACGGACCAGCATGGCTGTACGGGTAAAGAGGCTGTCAAGAACGGCATATTCCTGCATGGTATGGGCATGATCCCCTTCGGGGCCCAAGGAATCGAGGATGGGGATTCCTGCCTTGGCAAGGTACGAGGCGTCAGAACAGCCGCCTGGATGGTAAGGACCAAAGGGCTCAATGCCAAATTCCGCTGCAGATTCGTTGTAGAGAGCAAGGAGGTTGAGATTTCCTTCGTTTTTTTCAAAAACAGGCATTTCTGTTGGAAATTCCACCTCCGCCCTTGTGTTCGGCACGTCAAGATGCTCACAAATGGCTCGAATGGCCGTTTTAAGTTCTTCCAAATCCTTATTGTAGTCGACACGGCAATCCGCTTCGATGCGACAAAAATCGGGGACAGCGTTTGAGACCACGCCGCCAGAAATGACATCGGTACTGACGATGCGTCCTTTTTCAAGGTCCGTCAGCGCCCGCATCTTGGTGATAATACCGGCCATAGCTTCAATGGCATTTGCCGACGTCGTATAGGCATTACCGACGTGGCCGCTTTTGCCGTGGACCTTGACCCACACATCCATGCACCCCTTACGGGCGACGGTAAGGACGTGATTCATGCGGCCCGTTTCCATATTGAAGGCACAGAGACAACCTTTCGCTTCTTCGGCAAGCATCTGGTCGGCCCGAGATCCCACATGGGTCGTTTCCTCATCGCCGACAAGGACGACCTTGAAAGGATGGTCCTTATATCCCAGATCCGTCAGGATCTTGATGACATATAAAAGCATCACGACGCCGCCCTTCATGTCGGCGCAGCCCGGTCCATAGACCTTTCCGTCTTCAATACGGAAAGGTTGATCAGGATAGGACCCACTGGGGAATACCGTATCGACATGACCACAGAAAAGAATGGGTTTTCCCTGTCGATCATCGCCCAAGGTTGCCCGCAGCATGGGGATGGCGCAGCCCGTATCAAGCATTGTCGCCGTAAAGCCTTCCTTGGTGAAACGGTCCGCCACCTTTTGTAGGAGGGCGGTGATGAGTTCTGCTTCCTTGCTTCCTGCTTGGTAGTTAACAAGGTCTTTCCAGTAGGTAATCATATCGTCACGGTAGAAGGATACTTTATTTTGAATGGTTTCTTGTAAATTTTCCATAGTTATCCCTTTCCTCACTGTGTCAATTTTGCGAAATGAATATAAATACATTTTACTCCACGATTATGCATGGTGCAACTACTTTTTCTTCAAAACCGTGTATGCATTTGGAGCTTAGTGTGAATTGAAAGACCTAATCCTTGCTTCATTCGGGTCTGCGTGGTTAATTATGCATGCTGAGTGGACAAAATCCCCTCTCCCCCTATTTTTTCTCGGAGTAGAAATAAAAGGGGAGCCCGACGTCTCCCTCCGAGCGACTAGCGAGGAACATTTTTCGACGGGCCAAAACCGCTAATCGCAAGACTCCTGTCGCAGCGATTTGATTCACGGACCGTGTTAAAGAACAATTCACCGCCCTCCCGTAGAGCGGTTTAGCGCTGCCCTTGCGGCTTTTATAGTCCCTTAGTTATTATTTCCCAGCCAAATAATGGAGGGCAAAATATGCGTACACACCAGCTCCATAGGGCAGGGAGTCCTCGTCAACACAAAAATCCGGATGATGATGAGGATAAACAGAGCCCTTTGCTTCATTGCGGGTCCCCAAGAAGCCAAAAACGCCGGCGGTCTTTGCCATGTAGACGGAAAAATCCTCTGCACCCATCTGTTTTCGCATGGGAACAAGGGCATCGCCCCCCAGCATATAGCGATAAGCCGCCCGGCCGATTTCATTGAGCTCGTGATGACTGTTATCGAGGGGATCAGGGCCAAAGAAATAGGTCAAATCTGCCGTACAACCATAGGCTTTGACAAGATTCTTTGAAAGGTTCTCAATGAGACCGGGGATCTTTTTACGGAAGTCGTTAACAAGAGCCCTCGTAGTCCCCACAAGTACCGTTTTATCAGCAATGATGTTGCTTTGGGTCCCCCCATTCATCATTCCTACAGTAAGGACAAAGGTATTCTTCGGATCATTGACACGGCTTACAAGGGTCTGAAGGCCCATGACAGTGGCTGCTGCAGCGACGATGGTATCATGGCCATTTTGCGGTGCGCTCCCATGCGCGGCCTTTCCATGGATCGTAATGGTAAAACGGTCACTGGACGCCATGCGGGGACCGTCTTCGAGATTGGCAGTCCCAACGGGAAGGAGTGCCCAAATATGCTGACCAAAAATGGCGTCCACATCATCCAAGGCGCCCGCTTCTACATAATGGCGCGATTCGGTGCCGATTTCCTCTCCCATCTGGAAAAGCAGTTTGACGGTACCACAGATTTCTTCCCGCCGCTCTACAAGGAGACGGGCGGCACCGAGGAGCATGGCCATATGGGCATCGTGTCCGCAGGCATGCATGACCCCAGGGTTCTGCGAAGCATAGTCCCTTCCGTTCGCATGTTCCGTAATGGGGAGCGCATCAATATCAGCGCGGAGCGTAACTGTCTTTCCAGATTGTTTGCCCCGGATGATGCCCACACAGCCCGTCATTCCGGAGAAAGTTTGCACTTCAACGCCAATAGTCTCCAAGGCTTCTTTGATGTGCGCCGTCGTTCCCAGTTCGTGACAGCCCAGTTCCGGATGGCTATGGAAATAACGGCGTTCCTTGATGATATAGTCCTTCAAGGCAAGGGCGTCTTTTTTCAGTTCATCCATAAGTCAGCCTTCCTTTCCCAATACATTCAGTGCAAAACCGGCATAAATTCCAGCCCCGCGAGGAAGGACCGCATCATCAATACGGAACGTATTGCTGTGAAGTGGGGACTTATCGGTGTCTGTACCCGTCCCCAAATAGGCGATTACGCTGGGAACTTCATCCATGATAAAAGCAAAGTCTTCAGACGCCATCATGGCCGGCATAGTGACAAGGGCTTCCTCACCCCAGAGGGAAACAGCAGCTTTGGAAGCTGCGTCGAGGAGCGCTGGGTCATCATTGCTGCACAGTGGTTCGTGGGTGACAACGTCCATCTTTGCATGGCAGTCCATGGCTTCCGCCGTGCCTTGTGCCAAGGCTTCCAACTTTTTGGGAATCCCTTCAAAAAGGTCACGGTCATAAGTCCGGATGGTGCCTTCCAGTTTCACCTCGTCACAGATGATATTGAACTGTTTTCCAGCCTCCACCTTTCCGATTGTCACAACAAGGGGATTCAAGGGATCGCTGATCCGACTCACAAGGGTTTGGATATCCATGATCACTGCGCTTGCGGCCACGATTGCATCGTGACCGAGATGAGGCGTTGATCCATGAGCCGAAGTTCCCGTAATGGTCAGGTTAAAGTTGGTGCAGGACGTGGAGCGGAGACCTGCATCAAGAGAGATGGTTCCAAGAGGCAGTCCAGGCTGCACATGGATTGCAAAAGCCGCATCGACATCCTTTAAGATGCCGTTTTTAATGTAAAAGGGCGCCCCATTACCCGATTCCTCAGCCGACTGAAAAAGGAGCTTCACGGTCCCCAAAAAATTTTTAGACTCCTCTTTAAGTACCTTTGCTGCGCCAAGAAGCATCGCCGTATGGGCATCATGACCGCAGGCATGCATAACACCTATATTTTGGGAAGCAAAGGATACGCCGCTTGCTTCTTTTATGGGAAGGGCATCAATATCGGCCCGCAAAAGAACGGTCTTGCCCTGTGCTTTGCCGGCAATGGTCCCGACTAGACCATAATAGGAGGGATAGCGCATCACAGGAATTCCCATGCTTTCCAGTCTTTTAGCAATATATTCCGTCGTTTTTGCTTCTTTAAAGGAAAGTTCTGGATGCTCGTGAAGTTCATGTCTGTCTCTTGTGAGCGTTTCTGAAAGCTCACAGATTGCCTTACGTAAATCCATATAATCACCTTTTCCTTAACGTTTATAAACAGCCAAAGAGGGTCCTGCCAAAATCGGCAGGACCATTGCTTCAACTCAATGAGAAAGGAGAATAGGACCGCCAGGGCCAAGGGGAATATTGAAGATGACCCAAATGGCGATGAGGACAATCCAGCTAATAGCAAAGGACAGGGAATAAGGGATCATATTGGCGATGATGGTTCCCATGCCTGCATCCTTTTGATACTTCCGGACAAAGCCAAGGATTAAAGGGAAGTAGTAAAAGAGCGGAGAAAGGGGGTTCGTAATGGAATCCCCAATACGATAGGCCGCCTGGGTTAGAGCAGGATCGTAGCCTAAGAGCATCATCATGGGCACCATGACTGGGGCCAAGATTGCCCATTTTGCTGAAGCAGAACCAATGAAAATGTTGACAATACAGGACACAATAATAAGACCGATGATAAGCGGAACACCCGTAAAGTTCCAAGTCTTCAAAAGATTTGCCCCATTGATAGCAAGGACTACGCCAAGATTCGACCAAGCAAAGAACTTCGTAAACTGTGCACAGAAGAAGCAAAGTAAAATGTAAGATGATACATCTTTGAAGCCCATGGAGATATCGGCGAACATATCCTTATCATTCTTGTATTTCCCGCTGGCAAAGCCAAAGACAGCACCAGGAACGAAAAGAACCAACGTAACCATGAGGATGATGCCCGTCATGAAAGGCGATTTAGGGTCAAGGACGGAATGAGTCTTTGGGTTTCCTAAAATCGGATCCTCACCGACGCACATGAGGCCAATGACGATAATCGTAAGGAGCGCACCAATACAGGCTTTTTTGACAGCTGACACCTTTCCCGGCGTGATGTTTGTCAGATCCTTATCAAGTTCGTACTGACTCAGATCTTCCCCAGCAAAGCGGGGAATCATGAAACGCTCCGTTACAAAAGTTCCAACTAGACTAAGAACAATACAGGATGCAACCATGAAATAATAGTTGATGGCAGGAGAAGCTTGATAATTTGGATCGATGAGACGAGCGGCCGCTTCCGTAAAGCCATACGCCAAGGAATCAGACATACCGAGCATCATGTTAGCACAAAAGCCAGCAGCAACACTAGCAAAAGCGCAGAATACACCAACCAAGGGATTCCTTCCCAAACTAAGGAACACAACACCCGCTACAGGCGGCAGGACAACAAAAGCAGAGTCGCCGGCCACATTGCCATTAATTCCAATAAAAATAATGGCAAAGGTAACAACAGCCGGAGCGGCTTTGCCAAGGGCTACCTGCATAAAGGTGGCCAAAAAGCCACTTCGTTCAGCAAGGCCTGCGCCGATGACACAGACAAGAACCATGGCCAAGGGTGCAAAACTTGCAAAGTTATTGACAGCTTGGCTCCAAATCATCCGGAAGCCATCAAGAGTCATAAGATTGAGGACCTTGATGGTTTTTCCCGTACCAGGGTGAACGGCAGAAGCTCCCATACTTCCAAAGATGGCCGATAGGACCAAGGTAATAAGTGCGAGGATAATAAAAAGAGAGGCTGGATCGGGAAGGGCATTTCCAACAGTTTCTACAAAGTTAAGAAACCGATCCATAAATGTCTTTTTCTTTGTTTCCATAGTCATTCTTCCTTTCTTTATGTGGATTAAATACAGGCGACTAAAAAATACTCCCCCTTTCTTTATGTTGAAGCATCGGGAACTGGTAAGCATACGGATCCAGATTCGGTAAAAATCGGGTATCCCTTTATTTCCCGCATGTAATTAACGTTAAGTTTTTTAATATTCGAGACAACTCGAATATTACTCCTTTTATTCGCCTTTATTGTTTTAGTTTTACCACATTCGTCATGGCTTGTAAATTCATTCACCATCTAACTGCTAATTTGGATGCAAACTGTAATAATTGAAAAACTTTTATTGATTTTGTTTAGTAAATTCATGTAAAAATTCATCACGAATGCTGATTTCATTGCATGCAAAAACACCCTCCCGAGGGAAGGTGTTTGGATAAATAATTATGTATAAAACAAACCCCCTGTCCAAAGACAGAGGGTTCGCATAGAGTGAAGTTGGTGGGCCCACTAGGATTCGAACCTAGGACCAACCGGTTATGAGCCGGGGGCTCTACCGCTGAGCTATAGGCCCAATGTAGGAATTATACCCCAGAAAAAGATGCGCTGTCAACGTTTCTTACTCGAGGAATTCCTTGAGGGGTTTGCTCCGTTTCGGACTTCTCAGCTTGCGCAGGGCCTTGGCTTCGATCTGACGAATCCGTTCACGGGTCACACCAAAGTACTGACCGACTTCTTCGAGGGTACGCGTACGTCCATCGAGAAGACCAAAGCGCAATTCGAGGACACGCCGTTCGCGGGGGCTCAAATGCTCCTGAAGGACTTTTCCCAGCTGTTCCTGAAGCAATGTATAGGAAGCGGCTTCTGCTGGTGAGGGAGCTTCTTGATCCTCAATGAAGTCTCCCAGATGGGAATCTTCTTCTTCGCCAATCGGCGTTTCAAGGGAAACCGGTTCCTGGGCGATCTTCTGGATTTCCCGGACCCGTTCAACAGGCACATCCATTTCCTGGGCGATTTCTTCCGGAGTCGGTTCACGGCCCAGTTCCTGCAGGAGCTGGCGGGAAACGCGAACCAGTTTATTGATGGTTTCAACCATATGTACAGGAATACGAATTGTACGGGCCTGGTCAGCGATGGCACGGGTAATGGCCTGACGGATCCACCAAGTAGCATAGGTACTGAACTTGAATCCCTTATTATAGTCAAATTTTTCAACAGCCTTAATGAGGCCCAGGTTGCCCTCTTGGATCAAATCAAGGAAAAGCATGCCACGGCCTACATACCGTTTGGCAATGGAGACAACAAGCCGCAGGTTGGCTTCCGAAAGAGCCTTCTTCGCTTTTTCACCGCACATAGCGGCCCGATGCAGGACACGGTTAAAACGCTTACGGTCCTCTTCAAGACGGATGCTCAGTGATTCGTCCGGTTTTGTTTCAACTTTTTCAGAAACAGCGGCAAACAGATCATAGAGCTCAGGCAGATAGGACTTGTCGTCAACTTCCTCATCTCCGCTGCCAGTCTTGGGCGAACGGGTCAGATGATACCCTTTTTCAAGAAGCAACCGCTGCAGGCGCTTGCGTTCATCTACGGTAAAGGCCGGGCTGTAGGCTTCAATAGCCGCTTCATCAAGGCTTGGATTATCCTGCGTTTCCGCTAGGATAAAGCGATAAACGATGGATACAGTCCTGCTGTCACACCAAATTTCCTCTTCCTTGAGGTATTGCTCGATCGTATCGAGGAGCTTTGCCGCGCTCAGGCGCTTATTGACAGGTTCCCGTTCAACTTCCGGGGACTGACCGTCCAAAATGACGGCGGCCTGATTGCCTTTATCGGTCCGTTTAGCCAGCTTGATTTCATCATTTCCTGAAAGCAGGGGCACGCGGCCGATTTCCTTAAGATACATACGGACAGGATCATCGACGATGACCCCTTCTGGGACAGACAGGTTGGACAGTTCCGACTCTTCAATGGTCAGTTCCTCATCGTCCATGTTTTCCGGTTCTTCCTCTTCGGCATGGTCATCAACAACTTCGATATTCTTTTCTGCCAGTTTTGAATAAATTTCATCCATTTCATCAACGGAAATGGAATCTGTATTCTGCATGCGATCCTGGATTTCCTTATAAGTGAGAACGCCTGAATTCTTTTTTGCCAAGGCTTCGAATTCAGTAATCCACTCAGCGGTGGTCTTTTGCGGTGCTGCATCTTTCTTGGGAGCAGCTTTCTTACCACTGGTCTTTGTTTTAGCCGTGGCTGATTTAGCGGACGATTTAGCCGCCGTCTTCTTCTTTGCAGCCGGTTTCTTTTCGGTTTCTTTGGTTTCCTTCACCTTTTTAGTTTCCAGCTCCTTTATTTTTTGATCAGTCATTTGAGCGTTCCCTCCTTCCCCTCATCATCAAAAGTACTGCGGTCACCGGGTGGGTACCGCACTTCTTAAATTTCGTATCTCCATTCTTATTCGTCGGCATTCCTGTAATTCCTCTAAAAATTTTTCATTACCTTCTTTTTCATAGCGCTGGGCCAGTTCACTGTGCCGTTCATATTCTTTTTCAAGCGTTGCTGTCTGCAGCCGGAAAAGACAGTCCCGGAGCACTTCTGGGAGCGTTTCTTGAGGGATTGACGAAGCAAGGATGGTCGATAGTTCCGCGGCTCCTTCTTCATTTACATCCTCAAAAAGGTCCCGTCCATCATGAAAAGTGCCGGCTCCCTTGCGAGCACAATAAGAGGTAAAGATGGCCCGTCTTGCAGCGGTTGAAAACGCATCCGTATGAGCAAAACCTGCCTGATCAGGATCGATTTCCAAGCCCATGAGAAGTGCATAGAGCACGCCCCGCTCAGCCTGTTGGGTCGGGCTTTTGATTGCAACCTTCTTTTGCAGCAGCCATTCGGGATTGAAGGGGCGTCCGCTCCCATTGGGGCGGACAAGCTTTTGGTACTCACTCCGGATTTCACCCTCATCAAGGACAAGGCGCCTTGAAAGATCGCGGATACGTTCACCCACTTCCACATCAGAGCGGCAGTCCTTGAAAAAGGGCAGGATTTCCGAAACGGCCCCCACCTTTCCTGAAAGAGTCGTTACATCGCTTTGGGAGAGCACCGTGTCGACTTCGTAATCAATGCCGCCCTTGGCCTGGTCCAAGAGGGAAAGGAAGGCTTCCTGCCCGTCCTTGCGGATGAATTCATCGGGGTCCTTGCCGTCTGTAACGTGCATGACGCGGCATTCAAGGCCCACGGCAAGGGCAATGGGAATGGACCGCATGGCTGCATTGCGTCCGGCGTTATCGCTGTCAAAGCAGAAGATGACTTCCGGTGTGACGCGCTTTAGAAGCTTCGCCTGATATTCCGTGAAGGCCGTTCCCATGGACGCCACAGCCCAAGTGATACCTGCCGCATGGAGACTGATGGCATCCATATGGCCTTCGACAATGAGTGCCTGGCGCCGCTTCCTGATGCTCGGAAGCGCCCGGTCCATCCCAAAGAGCAGGCGTCCTTTATGGAACCAGCTTGTCTCCGGTGTATTCATGTATTTGGCCGGCGAAGCCTCCTTGCGCAGGATGCGGCCCGTAAAGCCAACGACTTTCCCCCGAGGGTTCTTGATGGGGATCATGATCCGCTCACGGAATTTGTCATAGATCCGACCGGAATCGGACTGGCCTATAAGCCCGGCCTTAAGGAGCGTCTTTTCAGGGATTCCTCTCTTTTCAAGGGCCTTATGAAAGGTCTGGGCATCCGGTGGAGCAAGCCCCAACTCAAAGGACTCGACAATATCCATACCAATGCCGCGGCTGGCAAGATATGTCAATCCTTCCTTTCCGTATTGAGTCTTTGTCAGGCACGCATGGAAGAACCGGGCTGCCAGCTCATTGGTCCCGACGATTTCTTTTTCCTCCTGCTCCCGACGGATTTCCTCAGCCGTCTTTTCAGGTTCCGGAATGGGAATTCCGTACTTATTGGCTAGGATCCGTTCCGCCTCAACAAAGGAAACGTGGTCCCGCTTCATGACGAAGGTGAAGACATCACCGCCGGCGCCGCAGCCAAAGCAGTGAAAAAAGCCCTTTTCTGGATTCACGGTAAAAGAAGGCGTTTTTTCCGAGTGGAAAGGGCAGCATCCCCAGAAACGGCGGCCTTTTTTCTTGAGGTCCACCGTTTCGGAAACAACGCTCACAATATCAGCGGCCTGACGGACCTGTTCCTTGAAGCTCTCATATTTTTCCTTGAGATCTCCCATACCGTCACCGCCTTTCCTAAAAAAGTCCCTTGTCTATCATAAAAATAAGGGAAAACCTCCGCAGACGCCTTCCCTCAATTTTCCTTCGCTATTTATCTTATTCTACACAAGTGACGAATTCCCTTTTTTGTAATGAAATTTTCTTCAAGATAGCGTATAATTAAGTGTTATTTTTTATGGAAGAATCGTGGAAAAGCCATTTTTCTGCTGGACTTTTTCTTGAGGAGGCGTCGCCGATGCTGAAAAAAATTTTCTTATGCTGTTGTCTTCTTATGACTTTTCTTTCTGCTCCTTTAGCGTCAGCAGCACCAGAAATTACGTATGATCATCAGGAATTTGATCCTGATACGCTGACTTACCGTCTTTCCGGCCATGTCGCCGTAAAAACAGGGAACCGCACCATTACGGCTGACCGAGCTGAAGTTTCGCTCCTTACCAACGAAGTACGGGCTTGGGGAAACATCAGCCTCGTCGATGGAGACATTACCTTTCGGGGAACATCCACCATCGTCCGGCATAGTGATCATTCGGCCGAGGTAGAAGGCCCCGTCATCTTTGAAGAAGGAGATGCGGACATCCGGGCCCAGCAGGGGCGTTTTGACTGGGAGACGAAACTTGCCACCTTTACGGGAGATGCGGTCTACGTAAATCATAAGACCGGGGATCGCGTTGAAAAGGACACGCTTACCTATAATGTGAAGACGAAGAAAATCGTGCAGTAAATCGAAAAACCGGGGAAAAGCCTGAACGCTTTTCCCCAGTTTTTTAATATTCAAAATCAAAGTTTTTGCGCAGATACTCCAAAATGAGACTTGCCGTTTCTTCAATGGCCCGATTCGAAACATTGATGATCATACAGTGGAGCCGCTGCATAATGGCTCGCGCATAATCGAGTTCCTCTTCAATACGACGCAGGTCCGCATAGTTTGCTGTATCCCCAAGCCCCATCGCCTTAAGACGGGCAATACGGATCTCATTGAGCTTGTGTGGATCGATGAGAAGACCAATGATGCGGTTATTCGGGACCTTGAAAAGTTCCTCAGGCGGCGGAATCTCCGGCACAAGGGGAACGTTGGCCACTTTGAGCTGCTTATTGGCAAGATACATGGAAAGGGGCGTCTTCGAAGTACGGGATACCCCAATGATGACAAGGTCCGCTTTCGTAAGGCCCCAAGGATTTTTCCCGTCATCATACTTGATGGCAAATTCCACGGCGGCAACGCGTTTGAAATATTCATGATCCAAGGCATGGATGAGGCCAGGCTGATTTTTTGGTGTAAGCCCGCTGGTCTTTTCAATGGCCGTCAGGACCGGCCCCAAGATATCAACGGCAGTCACATTCAGTTCCTGGGTCTTGCGGGCGACTTCGGCCCTGATTTCCGGAGATACGATGGTATAGCAGATAACCGCATTGGATTCCTTTGCTTCTTGGACAATCTTATCAATCTGTTCAATGCTGTTGACATAGGGCACACGGATGATATCAAACTTTTCCTGCACAAACTGGCTCGTTGTAGCACGGACAACCGATTCACTGGTCTCCCCAATGGAGTCGGAAATGGCATAGATGATGGGTTGATTAGCTATGATAGGTCCCTCCCTTTCCTTCGGCAAGTTCTGCCAGAAGTCTCGTCATATTGGTCTTGGAGACGCGTCCGACGAGTTTCCATTTGCCCTTTTTTTCGTCAAAAGGAAGAACTACGGGCAAGCAGTCCACTTCCCTTTCGATAAGACGTCTAGCCGCCGCAGCAGCTGGTTCATGGGGCTTAGAAAGGACAATCTTGGATAGCCCCGTCATGACCATTGCAAGGGGCAGATTATGTAGGTCCGCGCCTTGGCTGAGCGACGCCTTGAGAAGATCCTTACGGGAAATGACCCCAAAAAGGCATCCCTTTCCATCCACAACAAAGAGGGTTCCTACATCTTCCAAAAACATGGTGACGACAGCATCATAGGCACTTTTGCTGGCACTGACGACAATGGGGACACTCATGATATCCTCAATTGTAATGGAAGACAATTCCTCCACCAGCATACCCAAGGTGCTTTTCCCCGTGTAGAAATAACCAACGCGAGGCCGGGCATCAAGAATCCCGCCCATGGTGAGGATGGCAAGGTCACTGCGCAGGGCGGCCCGCGTAAGACCTAGTTCTCCGGCAATTTCCGTTCCCGTAATGGGGCCGCTCCGGCGAACAATCTCGGCAATTTTTTTCTGTCTATCACTTAGTGGAATGGGATTCACCCCCTTTCTTCCACATTACGAAAAAAGCGTACCTAATTTTCGTGCATCCGTCAAGAACATTTCCCTGCATTCTTCCCTCTTGCAGGAAAAGGCTGCTGCCGCACGGCAGCAGCCTTTCCTGCAGGGACTATTACCAAGCCAGTTCTTCGTCGTTCTTATTGCGACCGCGGCCCGTCAGTTTATCAAGGATGATCCGCTGCTCGACCTGGGCCACCATCTTTTTCGTGAATTTCACAGCGTCAGGGTTGACAGACATACTATCAATGCCGCTTTCCACAAGGAATTCGGCAAATTCCGGATAGACGCTGGCAGCCTGCCCACAGAGGGAGACCGTCTTGCCATCCCGGTGGGCCACTTCGATAAGGTGGCGTACCGCGCGGCGTACAGCCAGATTGCGTTCATCAAAAAGGTGGGAAATGACATCGTTGTCACGGTCACAGCCCAACGTCAGCATCGTAAGGTCGTTGGAACCGATGGAATAGCCGTCGACATATTGATTAAATTTGTCGGCAAGGATGATATTTGCCGGGATTTCCGCCATGAGCCAGACCTTGAAGTCCGGTCCGCGATGGAGTCCTTCTTCTTCCATGATGGATACGACCTTGGCACATTCGTCCACGGTGCGGCAGAAAGGAATCATGACGTTGAGGTTCTTGAGGCCGTATTCTTCACGAACCTTGCGGACCGCCTGGACTTCCAGACGAAAAGCAGCCGTGTATTTCGGATCGTAGTAACGGGAAGCCCCTCTCCAGCCAAGGAGGGCACTCGGTTCATGGGGTTCAAATTCTTCCCCACCCTTAAGGTCGCGGTATTCGCTGGACTTGAAATCGCTGAAGCGCAGGGTAACAGGGCGCGGAGCCATGGCCTGAGCCACCTTGCGGAACCCTTCGGCAAGGGCTTCGACAACCTTTTCCGGATGACCCGTCTTCAGAAGATAAAGCGGATGTTCATGGATATAGGTCGTCCAGATGAATTCCTCACGCATGAGGCCAATGCCGTCGCAGGGCAGGCTGGCGTATTTATCGGCAAGGGACGGATCACCCAAATTCATGTAGATCTTGGTTCCCGTTACAGGGAAGGTTTCCGCAACAGCAGCAGCTTGCGCCGGCGCGGCGGCAGCTTCCGCCTTCTTTACCTGAAGGTTGCCTGCAAAAACAACGCCGTTTGACGCATCGACCGTGATTTCTTCGCCGCCTTTGAGGACTTCCGTAGCCGCTTCACCGCGGGATTTGGTGCCAACGACGCAGGGGATACCCAGTTCGCGGCTGACAATGGAAGCATGGCAGGTCATGCCGCCACTGTCCGTGACAATGGCCTGTGCCTTTTTCATGGCAGGCACCCAGTCCGGAGCCGTCATTTCCGTAACGAGGATTTCTCCATCCTTGAATTCGTCAATATCCTTCGGGTCGCGGATGACATGGGCTTTGCCATAGCCCTGACCCGGGCTTGCGGGAAGGCCCTTCAAAAGAACCTTGGCCCCTTCCATGGATCCGGCCGTCTGTCCTTCTTCGTTCTTCTTTTCCTTGTTGCGGCGGGACCAAACAGTTTCCGGACGAGCCTGAAGAATCCAGATCTTGCCATCCCTTTCATCAATGCCCCATTCCATATCCATATAACAGCCATAATGGGCTTCAATCTTTTTGGCGTATCCTGCAAGTTCCAGGATCTGTGCGTTTGTCAGGGTCTGTTTCCTGCGGTCTGCTTCAGGAACAGGCACTTCCATGGTATCGCCGCCGGGCTTGCGGATGAGCATCTTATCCTGTTCATTGACCGATACTGAAATGAGCTTCATTTCGTCTTTGGAAACGACGTAGCTGTCCGGCGTTACAATGCCGCCAACCACATATTCACCAAGGCCGTAGGCCCCTTCGATCATGATGTTCTTGTCATCACCGTTAGCCACATTTACCGTGAACATAACGCCGGCGGCTTTGGAAAAGACCATCATCTGGACAACTGCGGAAAGAGCAAGGGACAGATGATCATAACCCTGTTTTTCCCGATAGTAGACAGCGCGGTCCGTAAAGCAGGAAGCGTAACATTCCTTGACCTTGCGGATGACCTGATCGGCACCATGGACATTAAGATACGTATCCTGCTGGCCAGCAAAGCTGGCGTCAGGCAGGTCCTCAGCCGTGGCACTGGAGCGAACGGCTACATAGGGTTCATCTTCATTCATCTTGTGAGCCAGCTCTTCATAGGCTCTGCGGATGGCATCCTGAAGATCCTGGGGCATTTCCTGTTCCATGATGGCTCCGCGCAGGCGCACGCAGACCGAGGAGAGAAGTTCACTATTTTCCACATCCGTCAGTTCCGCAAGGATGCTGCGCATCTTTTCGCGCAGGCCCGTCTGGTCAATGAAATACCGATAAGCATGGGCCGTCGTAGCAAAGCCATACGGCACAGGAACATCGGTCTTGGACGTCATTTCCCCAAGAGAAGAGGATTTGCCGCCGACAATGTCGACGTCTTTTCTTTCCAGTTGTTCAAACCACAGCAAATAAGCATTTGATTTATCCATGTTGGGCTCCTTTTCAGCAAAACTTGAAAACATCGTTTCAATTTAGTATACACTATATCACCATTATGACGCATATTCAACCCTCTTTTTCAGAAATCCGGAAAAGAGGCGGCAAGGTGCATACAGCCTTGTTTTTACTCAAAAAGAAGTCCCATCCCCTCCGATAGCAGAAAAGGATAGGACTTCTAATTAGTGTACACTATTAATCAGACAGCCCCAAGAACATGGCAATGGAGATCGTGATGATGAAAAAGACCACCCGTTCGAACCAGATGATGACGATGTCCCGCATCTTGAGCGGAATATCCGTCCCCATGATGCAGGGGATGCTGGCTGAGAAAAAAAGGATTGCGGAAATGCTGACCACAGCGATGACAAACTTCAAAAGCATGGCCCCCCGACCCCTTGATGAGGATGGCCGGCAGGAACATTTCCGGAAGGCTCAAGGCCGCTGCCTTACCGGCAAGGACCGCTTGGGACACACCGAAGAGTTTGAAGAAAGGAACGAAGAGATAGCTGAAATAATCAAAGATGGGTGTAAATTCCGCAAGGAAGAGGCCCAAGAGCCCAATGGATGTAATGGAAGGAATGACGCCAAAGGCCATCTTGAGACCGCTCATGAGGTTATCCGTGCAGAGCTTCAAAACAGGGGGCTGGGCCGCATCCGTTTCAAGGCCGAGCTTCCAAGCCCGCTCGAGGCGGCTTCCCTCTTCTTTAGGAACAGTGGCCTTTTCGCTCGTAAAGTACGTGTCAGGAATGGCCGAAAGGGGCCAGATGCGGGCCACAACGAGGAGGAAGGTCATGGACACGGTCGAAAAACCCGTTGCAATGATGGGCCGGCACGGATTAAATCACACGATAACACGGTCCCGCAACCGACAATGGAGCAAATTTGCTCCATCTGCAGCGGTTTTGGACCATCATGTGATGTTCCTCGCTAGCGCTCATAAAGAAACGTCGCTGCGCTCCTCATCCACCACCGAAAGGGCACGCCTGCCTCATTATAATGAGGCAATATGCGGTTTTCGGTCCCCCGTCCTGGCGAGGCGGATCGACTCTACGAGTCGAGTTCTAAGGCAAAAGACCGCATGAAGGACGGTACGATGCATCCAGCATTGTACCTAAAGAAAAAGAATATAAAGAGAGCCTCAAACCGAATCAAAGCGCGTTTTCGGATTGAGGCTTCTTCGCTAGTCCAACAAAATTTTCTTTGTTATTTGGTCTTAAAATTTTCGCAACATGGAATCAGAAAGTATTTTCTTCTTATCAGCACTAACTGATTTGATCTTTTGCCTTAGAGACGGCGAATGCCGTTCCAGCTTACCAAGGCGGGGGTATCCACCAAGCAGGCTTGGTGGGGGGTGGATGAAAAGGGGCAGTTTGGTGCCGGCGTTCTGGTCTTTCTTCTATTTACATGATTCGAATGGGGCTCAGATTGGTTCAGATGCTAGGAAAAAAACTGCAGGCTGACGACGACGTCGTACAACTTGCTTTTTGCAAATTCAGTTCAGATGGGTCCAATTGCAAAGAGCCTCCGATTCCACCGGCGACGGCAAACCTGAGACGCCAGCAATCTGCTAGCGCAGCGACGCGGGGGGCTGTTGCGCAAAGATTCTCCGAAGCGGCGCCGCCAAAAACAAATCGGCGACGCGTGAGTTTCCTTGCGGCCAGAGGCCGGTACGTTGAGGAGGTTGGGGCGCGGGCGGCAAAGTAGATGGGCCCATATGGGCCGAAGATTGCAAAAAGCTTCCGCTTTCATAAGCTGGGCGCTGGAAGTGATGACACATGGTTAGGAAAGGAAGCGCCCAGGCGTAAGCGATCCCCAAACGTGAGACGGTCCATCGTACGATAAGTCATGGTCCCATTGTTACCATAGATTTTTATAAGGCAATAGGAGCACGTAACTCCATCAAATCAGCGCGATTTGTGCGCTGACTAAAATAACTTCTTCCCCTCACTAAACGCATTTCCCACCGTCTCTTCGGCGACAAGGTACTTCATGTTAGCCATATCAAAGACAAGAGGACGCAGTTTCTTTGGATCGATGTTTCCCCCGGTCAGGATGCTTTCATCAGCACTAATGCCAACAATCCGCCCTGTAAGGATTTCCGTTTCTTCGTTATAGGAAAGGACTTCGCACTCAAGCGTCATGGGCAGTTCCTCAAAGTACGGGGCGTTGACGTGAAGGGCTTTTTTCGCGTGAAAGCCGGCCTTTTCCACTTTCCGCGGTTCCTTGCTGCCGCTTACAAGGCCCACATAGTCACAGGCAGCAAGCTGCTCCACTGTTCCCATGCTGACAGTAAAGGCTTTCGTCTCCAAAAGATTCTTAACCGTCTTATGCCCTTTTGCGAGGGCAAACATCATTTGGTCCATTTCGTTATGGCAGCCCCAAGCTGCGTTCATCGCATTGGGCGTCCCGTCCTTGTCATAGGTTCCGATGATAAAGACGGGCTGGGGAAGCGCAATGGGTTTAACAGCAAATTCTTTTCTCATTCATATCCCTCCTTAATTGGATGACTGTTTCTTGAAGCACTGCATTTATTTGCAAGTGCACGCATTTATATTAGCATAAGCTTCCCCTTCCGTCAATTCTGCCATCTAAAAAGGCCCTGCGCGTAAGCACAGGGCCTTTCACCGTCTTTTATTTTTTAGGGGCTGCTTTTTTCTGCAGCTTAAGCTCCCGAGACGCGACTTTGCTCTCCTTGCTGCTCTTGATTGCATTGAGTTTCTGAGCAAGTTCAGCCGCGCTTGGATCGCCATTTACGGAGACCATGATGGGCTGATTGCCCAAATATACGGTACTGCCTTGAGAAGAAGCGTCCTTAAGGTTTTGTTTATGCAGGAAAGCAGCGGCGAGGTTGCCCATGACAAAATAGGAGCGTTCCTTTGCGGACATATCGCCATAGGCATGAGGCGCGACAAAATCCTTTCCCCCTACTTTGACCATGCCCTTATCCGCATCGATGGTCACGTTGCCGCCGGACAGATCAGTCAGGCGCTTGGCATAATTATCGCGGCGCTGCTGATGGGTCGGATGATCAGATGGCGAGAAGATTTCACCAACAAAACTGGATTTATACGTCTTTGACCGGTCCATGACTCGCTGCCACATGGCGGCTGACGCACCCGGGTTATAATTGGAGTTAAGCAAATAGGTCAGTGCCAGGTTATCAGCTTCCCATTCATCACTTTTGCCAATCTGAACATTATCAATCTGGTTCACAAGGATATTAAGGGCCAGATCCGCCATCCCGCTTCCCGCAGCGCCGCTTACGACGCCGGCTGCCACGGCCACCTGCATCTTTTTGCGCGTACTTGAGACCACATGGTTCTTCTGTCCATGCCCCATTTCATGAAGCAGGACAACGGCAATTTCATCAGGATTGCTCGTCATGGAATAAAGCCCTGTATTGACGCTCATGACATGGCCCATACTGCAGAACGCATTGAAAGATTTATCATTATTGATGAAATAAAGATAAGGTTTTTGATGGATAGTAGGATCTACAGCCCCAATGGCGCTGGTCAGCTGCCCCATCATGTCCGTAAGCTGACCATTTAAATAACCATCGTAATTGACGCCATATTTTTCCTTGTACGACGAGAAAAGTTTCTGCCGTCCCTCTTCCGTGTTATTGTAGTAATTAAGGGCCTTATCAACCTGTCCATAAATCGCGACGCCCTGTACCCCAGCAAGGATGGCACCTAACACATCGGCATAGGCCCTAGGCATGGGAAGGGCTGTAAAGGAAAGACCAAGCCCCATGACACCTGCTAAGACAGCGGATGCCAGACGATTTTTCCAAACTGAACGTTCCATCATATCAACCTCCAGAAAAAGGATCATCCTGTAAGAACCAGTTTTCTTTATTGTAGCACAGGCACCGCACTTGGCATAGAGAAAAAGAAGGATCAGGCCCCTTTCTTCTGATGAAGCAGATAGAGAAAATAGGGCGAGCCCAAAAGGGCAGTTATGATTCCTGTCCGGATCTCGCTGCCGGGAAGGATCCATCGCCCCATAAGGTCACAGAACGTGAGGAATACAGCCCCAATCAGGGCGGCAAAAGGCAGGAGACGATGGTGGTCGGCCCCGCTCAAAAAACGTCCCATATGGGGAACGATGAGCCCAACAAAACCGATATTGCCGCCAAGACAAACAGCAAGGCTGGTCAAAAGGGCCGTCCAGAAAAGGATGAGCTTACGCCAAAACGCAACATTAAGTCCCAGGGCAGCTGCCTGCTCCCCACCAAGAGATAAGAGATTCAGAGGCCGCCCCCAAATAAAGACGCCGGGCAAAAGGACAAGAATCAGCCCCGCAAGAGGCCATGCCTTGAGGGAAGCCGTACCGAGGCTCCCTAAGGTCCAGAAGAAGTACTGCTGCATGATGGGCGCTGGTGCAAAGCTAAGGAGTCCTGACACAAGGGCCGCACAAAAAAAGCTCACTGCCACGCCGCCCAAAAGAAGATACGTGACGGAAGCCTTAAAGGAGCGGCGCCCCAAGAGGGCAACAAAAAAAGAGATCAAGGCTGCGCCCATAAAAGCCCCCAACGGGACCATGAGCGGTGACAGGACAGCTAGGTTCAGGATAAGGACAAGCACAGCACCCAGGGAAGCACCGCTCGAAATACCTAAAAGTCCAGGGTCTGCAAGAGGGTTGCCAAAAACTCCCTGAAGCGCGGCTCCGCTTGCTGCCAGGGCCGATCCAATGAGAGCCCCATAACAAAAGCGTGGCAGGCGAATGACGGTAAGGACCGTCTTTTCCTCGTCCGTGAGTGTGCCCATAAGAAGATGCTGGACGTTGACAGGAATCAGGCCCGTCAAAAGGCTACCCAAAAAAATCAGCCAAAGCAGGATGAAAAGGACTGCATAAACCCGTCCCAACCCTTTTTCCCGCATCATGCCCCTCCTTTCCAAGACAAAAAAAAGACGCTCCCAAGGAGCGTCTCAACTGCAGCAGAAGCTGCCTTGTTCCAAATTGGTAGCGCCAACGAGAATCGAACTCGTGATTTTGCCTTGAGAGGGCAACGTCTTAGCCGCTTGACCATGGCGCCATGACTAGCAAAACTGTTAGTACCTTGTAAGTATAGGCGCTTTTTCCCTGATTGTCAAGGAAAATCACCAGCTGGCGGTGAAAAGGGAAAAAGAAGAGAGTCTGTTTGGTCCCGCACCTTCGTGGTTTTTCTCACAACTCACCACTCATAAACTCACAGCACCTTTAAATCAGTCCCATTCCCCTCCTTTTCCCTTCGTTTATTACCTTCCATTTGCTTTTTTGTAAATTTGGCTCGGATGGGCCCAATTGCGAGGAGACCCCGGCCTCAGCGACGACGGTGGATCTGAGTCGCCAGCAATCCGCTAGCGCAGCGTCGCGGGAGCTGTTGCGTGGAGGTTCTCCGAAGCGGCGCCACCAAAAATAAATTGGCGACGCGTGAGTTTCCTTGCGGCCAGAGGCCAGTACGTTGAGGAGGTTGGGTGCGCGGGCGACAAAGTAGATGGGTCCATATGGACTGAAGATTGCAAAAAGCTTCCGCTTTGATAAGCTGGGCGCTGGAAGTGACGACACATGGTTAGGAAAGGAAGCGCCCAGGCGTAAGCTACCCCCAAACGTGGGACGGTCCATCGTACGATAGGCCATGAGGTCATTGTTTCCACAAAACCTTTTTAAAAAGTGGCCTCACACACTTCATCAAATCAGCCCGATTTTTGGGCTGACTCAAAAGGAATCGACGAAGGCATATTTCGGGCGTCTTAGAAATGAGATTGTGGTACGTATCTTCTTGCGATGGGACATGCCATCATTAGCATCAGATATATCTTTTTAAAGCCAATGATGACACGTAACTGCATCGAATCGGCACGATTATTGCGCCGATCAAATACTTAAGGCATCACATAATACCGCGTCCACATGGTCACTTCACTAAGGGACGGATGAGGGGTCATGGTCTCATTGAGGGTCCTGACATTATGCGGGTCAAGGATCCTTGTAAGGGGCATGGCACGCAGATGTTTCACCGTTTCTGACGCAATTTCCGGATGAAGCGGCGCAATGACATGAGTACCGCTGTTCATAAGATCAATGAAAGGCTGGATCAGGATGGAAGCTTCTGGGCCAATGATATGGGCCCCTAGGATTTTTCCCGTATCAGCATCAAGGACCAATTTAATGAACCCATCGTCATCAGCCCCCTCTTCATACCCGAGGGCGTATCCTTTCGCCGAGTGAGAAAAGTGATTCACGGCCACTTTTGTACGGTATCCCAATTTTTGGGCCGCATCCGCTGTCAGGCCCACGTGGGCCGCTTCTGGATAGGTATAGGTCACGGCAGGTACAACGCCATATTCAGCCCAGCGCCAATGAGCAGGTGCCGCCGTGCCAAAAAGATTGTCCGCAAGGATTTCGGCTTCGTAGTTGGCCTTATGACGGAAAGGGGCCCGCCCGTTCACGTCGCCAATGGCCCAAATGCCTTCTGCCGCGGTTTCGAGAAATTCATTGGTTTCAATATAGCCCCGTTTATCAACCGTGACGTCCGTGTTTTCCAGATGGAGCAGGTCCGTCATAGGACGGATGCCCGGGGCGACAAGGATTTCCTCTCCCCGTACTTCCGTTTTCTCACCAGTTCCACGGTCTTCAAGGACAACAACCTTTTCCCCATTTTCGATGCGGGCGGAAAGGGTTTCCTTGTTAAGGGCCACATGAAGACCGCGGTTTTGGAACTGTTTCAGGAGAAAAGTCGATACATCGGCATCTTCTTTAGGAAGCAGGCGCACATTATGCTGAACGATGGTCACGTCCGTTCCTGCAGCGTCAAAGATATGGGCAAATTCACAGCCAATGGGACCACCGCCAAGAATGATCAGGCTCTTGTAAGGCCTTTGAGGGAAGGCGTCTGTAAAGAAGGATTCGGACGTAATATACCCTACGTCTTCAAGGCCAGGAAACTTAGGAATATTGGTCCTGCCCCCGGTTCCGATAACGATCATCTTCCCTTCCAGTTCTTCCGTCGTACCGTCATTCATAGCAATGGAAAGGGTCTTTTTCCCCGTAAAGGAAGCCGTTCCGTCAAAGGTATCCACATTGGGAAAGGCTTCATAATACGTCTTGATTTCCGGGCTCTCGGAAAGTTTAGCCTGCAGGCGGCGAGAAACGGTTTTCCAATCAAGCGTTACTTGTTCTGCCTTGACGCCAATGCGGGCGGCCTCTTTGATGGAAAGAACAGCATTTGCCGCACTCACAAGGATCTTCGTCGGAATGCAGCCCCTGTTCAGGCAGGTCCCACCATAGGCACCGCGTTCAATAAGGGCCACTTTCTTTCCGGCCAGCTGCGCCGCATCGGCGATGATATTGGCCGCGCCCGTTCCAATGAGGATAACATCATATTTTTTCATGGTTTTCTCCTTATCACAAAATCAGGTTGCCTGCTGGATCGCGGCAAGCAGCGTTTCCAGGGTTCTTACACCCTCTGTTCCCAAGGCCGCTTCATAAGCAGCCTGGGCTTTTTGCCAAAGCAGATGGGCCTCTTCAAAGGCCTTGTGACCTTCAGCTGTCAGGACAAGCCGGCAGTTTCTCATGTGACATTCCCGGCAGTCCGAAACAAATCCTTTTTGCATGAGGGGTTTTAAGCTGCGCGTCAGCGTGGACCGTTCCAGATCCAGATATCCGGCTAGATCCATGACGCTGCAGCCTCCATGCTGGTTGATTTCCCGGAGCATCCCATACTGACTGATGGTGACGCCCGACGGCGCAAGGGCTTTGTCATAGAATTCATTTAAATGGTGAGCCGCCCGTTTAAGGCGCCAGCAATGACAGATTTCCATGGGAACCTCCTTTCATTTGTTGTATATACATCATATTGGATGGTAGGGTTCCTGTCAAGTATGATTTTTTGTAACAAAAAAGCTGCCACTAAAGTGACAGCTTAGCTTCCATATGGCTCCGGGACTAGGACTCGAACCCAGACAAGAAGATCCAGAATCTCCTGTGCTACCATTACACCATCCCGGAAGGAACAGTCATTATTATAGCAAAGATAAAATAAAATGCAACCCCTTTTTTGAAATATTTTTTACAAAAAAAGAGCTTCCCCTCTTCCCTCCTTTGGAAAAAGCAAAAAGGCGGAACGCCCCTGCGCTCCGCCTTTTTACTTTTAGAATTTCCAGTTAATTCCAGCACGGATATCGTAGGTCCGGCTAAAGTCGTTGCCCACATACCGTTCGGCATCGACATAGAAGGTCTGGTTCTTTCCAATGACCGTGCTGTAACCAAGACCGATGACCCCCCAAGTCCCGCGGCGGCTGCCCGCCGTACGGTAGGTGCCAGCCACAGTCCCACCTTGGGCGAGGCTTTCTGCCACAACATCATAACCGTCGATAAATTCGCGGAGAAGACTTGCTTTCAGGTATAGCTTGGTGTTCTTTTCCTTATCCATTTCATCTACAAGGTCAAAGCCGACGCGGCCAATGAGGCTCCAATCATGGTCCGCCGACACATGGATGCCCTGGGAGTCCGTAAAGTCATAGCCGCCAAGACCTTCCCAGCTTCCGCTTTCCTTGCCGCAGGCACCAGAGAGGCTGAAGCGATGCTTGTAGTTCTCCTTGTCGTCCAGGACCTTTGTGTAACCCAGTTCGTACGTGTTGCCGTTTACTTTGCCAATGCCGTCGACCCCGAGATTGCGGTACCCGAAGCGGATCCAACCGCCCTGGTCCGCGCCGGGCGTGAAGTATGTCGTATTGCCCGAACGCTTGGTGAAGGTATCAAGATCCGCCACGTAGCGCAGAACGATTTCATCGGATTTAGCCGGCGTTTTCGCGCCGTCGTTGATGCTGTCGATGGATTTGACGAGATACACGTTCTGCGAATTCTCGCCACTAAGATACATCGAAGCCACGTCCGCTGTCGTCGGTTTCCGGATGCCATCCGACGTGTCGCCGTTGTAGGCCTTGTTGTATTCGTCAGTCGCTTGGGGATCGTCCGCCACGTCGCGGCAGTCGACTTTGAAGGCGTCGCGGTAGATGCCGTTTGTCGTGTAGCCCACGGTCTTGCCGTCTCGGAAAGCATTTCTGCCATTTCTAGCGGTAGCAAAGCGGACGGCTTCGCCATCTTCCACCTGCTTGTCGAGCGCAGCAAGGTTCTTGACGACGAGGTTCTGCTCTGCTTCCGGTTCTTCGCCGATGTAGAGCATGTCGCTGCTCACGCCGTCATCGCCGTCAAGGTCCATGTAGAAAGTCCGGGAATCATTCCCCAACGTGCCGATGCACAGGGCGTCACCGCCGTTTTCAAAGTAGACGTCGCCCTTCCCTGTGAGTGTTGTGACGGGCGAAGGACCCGTCATGCGCCAGGTCACGCCGTTGCCGAAAAATAAAAAAAGCTTCCTTTCAAGAAAAAGCACCCGTCGGGGAAACGGGTGCCTTTTCTTGAAAGGAAGTTGTTTATGATGATTTGATGGGGAAGATTGCAGCAAGGAGGGGTAATCCTTGCTACATGCCCAGTATATAAGATTCTTTCTTAAAAAGCAATAAAGAAAGAATGAACTATTTGTGAATTTGACTCGCAAGTCAAAAGGAATGACATAAATCCTTATGAAATCAATATGAAATAAG
This sequence comes from Acidaminococcus sp. BV3L6, assembly GCF_000468835.1. Taxonomy (NCBI): domain Bacteria; kingdom Bacillati; phylum Bacillota; class Negativicutes; order Acidaminococcales; family Acidaminococcaceae; genus Acidaminococcus; species Acidaminococcus sp. BV3L6. The sequence continues at coordinate 52,056 of NZ_AWUR01000040.1, forward strand.
ATCATTCCCTATTATTCACATTCTTTCCTGAATTTAATTTATCACGATGATTTATTTTATTAAGCAATAGGGAAAAGAGAAGTTTTCCTCGATTCATTTCGGTCTAAGATATGGGACGCAGAGGAAGAAAATCTCCTGCGGAAAAAGGCCCCTGCCGATTCCGGCGGAGGCCTTTTCCAGAAAGGAAGTTGTTTATGATGATTTGATGGGGAAGATTGCAGCAAGGAGGGGTGATCCCTGCTACAAGAAGAAGTATAGCCCAAATTCTTGTCAAAGAAAGGGCGCAGATTTGAACAGTTTGTGACAGCTAATTATCCATACCGAAATAGGTGAAGACGCTGTCCATGATGCTCTTGGCATTTTCCGGGCTAAAATGGGCCGCCTGGCTCATGACAAGGATGCCCTTCATTTGTTTTTGAAGAAGTTCATTGAAAAGGTCCTTATCAAGGGAAAGATTATCGCCGACAAGCCCCCCCTTACGGCAGCTAAGCGCCGTCAGGAACTTCAAGGTCTCCCCTTCCTTTTCGGCAAGAAAGAAAAGATAGGGATAGGCAGTAAGCCGTTTGACGAAGGCTGCGGCGGCTTCATTTTCCCATAAGTCTGTACCGCAGCTTGGATGAAAGACCAAAAGGAGACGGCTGCAGAATTTCCCAGCTTCCTGTGGATGGGCTCCAAAGTAATCCAACAGGGCAAAATAGCGGGCACTCTTCTTTGGATCATCCAATTCTTCCCGCGTCACTTGGAACTGAATGGTTTCATGACTGTCAAGATAGGATTTGATGTCATTTTCTTCCATGGAATTTCCTCCTAGCGATGTTTGATCATCATGGTCCATTGGCCATAGAACTTGATTTTTTCCCATGCACCGGGCCAATCTTCTTCGAGTTTCGTCTTGATTTTCCGTGTATTCGTGTCAACGAGCACGACCGCTTCAGGTACATTCTGGACCTTGCTGTACGTGGTCCATGGCATGATATTCTTGGCCGACCAGCTGTAATCCTTGGGAGCAAAGGCTTCCGTCTGCTCATCTGGAACAAGCATGGTCAGGATTCGATCCGTATAGAACCATGTCGACGTTGGATATCCGCCGCCCCGTACGTAAATAGGCACATTTTCGGGAATCATGGTATTGATATAAAGTCCCACCCATTTTCCGGTCACTCCGCTCATAAGCGGCAGGGCCAGCATCTTGGTAATGCAGAAGAAGAAAAGATAAGTCAAAAGAATGGTCATGGTCATCACTTCCCGTACAGATTTACCTCGGAAGCGGTGGATGGAAAGGACCAAAAAGCAGCCTAAGAAGATGCTGACAAAGTAAAAGATATCCTTTGGATGGGAAAGCAGCCCCGGTGCCAGTTTCGGCAGATGGTAGGCAGCTGCCGCCAAGGCTCCATAAAAAAGGAGGTTCCCCCCAAGGACGCCTTTAAGGGAGAGGGCTTCTCCTTTTTCGACAAAATAAGAGGCCGTAAAAATACTGAGCGGCATCAAGATGGGATAGGTATAGGTAATGTATTTCGTTGCCATGCACTGGAAGAAAATAAAGATTGTCCCAATCCAGAGCAGCAGGTAGCCTTCCCGCGCAGAAGGCCGGACAAGATGGTGATCCTTCCACAAATAGGCCTTCAGCGCCCCTGGCAGCAGGCCAATCCAAGCATATGCATTCAACAGATTCACTGCCGTATAATACCAAATGACGTTATCCCGAGGATGCTCCGATACCGTAGCTCGCAGGAAATTCTGCGTACCAATGAACCCAGAAAGAAAGTCTGGATGCTTTATGGCCATGGCCACATACCAAGGGGCCCCTACAAGAAGAAACAAAAGGATGCCGCTTCCCAGTTTTGCCGATTTAAGTGAGGCAAAATCCCGGCGCCAGATAAGAAAGAGCAGGAAAATCAGGCCAGGAAGCAAAAAACCGATAGGGCCCTTGGTGAGGGTGGCTAGGGCTGCGCAGACATACATCCCGTAGTAATACTTTTTCTGCGGCGTGCTATAGCCCAAGTAGTAAAAAAGAAGGGCTCCATTCAAAAATAGGAAGAGCATGCCATCTGTAAGGACCGACTTCGAAATGGTAAAAAATTGAAGCGTCATGAGCAGAAAGACACCACTGAAGAATCCCACTTTTTCCCCGTAGAGTTTCCTGCCGCCCCAAGTCACCAGATAAAGGCCCAAAAGACCATAAAGAGAAGGGAAAAAACGAGCCCCAAATTCCGTAAATCCAAAAAGTTTAAAGCCCAAGGCAATCATCCAATAGGCAAAAACTGGTTTATCAAACCAATACCTGCCATAAATCTGGGGGGATAAAAAGTCTCCACTTACAACCATTTCCTTGGCCGTAAGGGCATAGTTTCCTTCCACACTGTCTGTCAGGGGCAAGGTTCCATTGAGGTAGTATAAGAGCAGTACAGCAGCGAGCCAAAAAATGACCCAGTAGCGTTTTTTCATGGCGGTGCCTCCCAAAAAATAGATTGACTCAAGTCGATACTGCCTATTGTATCATTTTCCTAGGAAAAAGGACACTGCCCGGGAAATGAAGAAGGCACCCGGCAAAAGCCAGGTGCCTAGGGCTCAACAAAACCCGTTATTTTCCAATCATGGAGCCAAACAGGACGGATCCCAAGATGAGGACAATCCCGCCGCCAAGACGGGAAGAAAGCTGGGAATAAGCAATCAGTCCCATCCGGTGGGAGGCCCCCAATACGGCAAGGTCTCCTGATCCGCCGCGGTTTGCCATGCAAAGGCCAGCCGTGATGGCTGAATCAATCGGATAAAAACCAACCCACTGTCCGACAATGGCAGAACCCAAAATGGCGCCAACAACGATAAGGAAAGAAATGACGACGTTACTCAGCGTAATGGCCGCCATCAATTGGTTGAGGTCCGTATCCGCCCCAACGCCGACCATGATGGTCAGAACAAGGCAGGAGCTCATGAAAGACTGCAGGCGTTTTGCAGCGGCCTTGGTCTCTTGGGGAACCCAGCCAAGCATGGCCAGGATTGTCACAACGACAATCATCCAAGCAAAAGGATGGATGGCCACCCCAAAGACCGTTGGCAAAAGGGATTTACCAAGGAGGGTGCCAGCTGCATACAGGCTGATGGCCATAAAGAAAGCCCCGCCGATTTCCTTGATGGAAGGTACGGCATCATTTTTTTCCGCTTCGATATCAAGGCCCTTCCGGATCAAGGTTGATCCGTCACCCGTCCAGGAAGGATGTTTGCGGCCGATTTGATCCAATACGGCAGCCGAAAGGATGGCAAAGATATTGGCAATGGTAAGGACCGTAATGGCAAATGCATAATAATCAGAAGCCTTATGACCGGTCACGCTTTCATAGATCTGGGAAAGCGGTACAGCCCCTGCGCCATTGCCGCCGCCCATGATGGGAAGCACGTAGTTGAGGACAATCATGGATGGAGAGATGCCAAAGAAAAAGCCCCCTACAATGCCTAAACAAGCGGCGCCGATAAGGCCGCCGAAGATAGCGGGAAGATAGCCGGCAAAAGATTTAATGAGCAATTTCTTTTCCAGCCCCAAAATGGAACCGCAGATCAAAAAGACGATAAAAAAGCTCAGAAAGTCTGATTCATTCATCAAGTAGGAAACGGATTTCGCATATTGTTCGGGAATCAGATGGTTGGTAAACAAATAGGCCGATGCCAGGAACGACAGGACAAGCCCGCCCCCTACGTAAGAATTCCAGAAGGGAATCCGTTCCCCGATTTCATTGAAAACGATACCCATGGCAAGCGTCAAGGCAAAACCACCGGCAAGGTCTGTCGTCAAGGATCCAGTCCATACCCCAGCAAAAATGATGACAATAAACCCTAAGCAAAGGGGCCAGGTGAGCCCAAAAGGGCGAAATGACTTGACTTTCTCATTTGACATAAACTCTCATTCTCCTTTACATTTCTTCTTTCCGTCTATTTTGAATAGACTTTACCTTAAATTATGATTAATTCAAGAGCGTTTTCTATCATAGTCATATGAGGGCGGAATGTCAAATCATTTACAATTCAGAATCTACCTGATGTTTTTCCATCGCAGTCAGGCACTGTGTGCCGATAACAAAAGAAAGACCCCCTGTCGTCCCAGTCCCCTATCCAGCAAGAGATAGAAGGGCTGTTTTTAAGACGCCATGAGGGTCATTCCTACATAAAAGATTCAGCTGGAAAAAGCGATATCCGGTTTCTATCAAAAAGCAGCTGCTCTGCTGGCGGGAAGGGCCAAAGAAAAGCCTGCAGCCTTTCCCAAAAGAACAAGATTTTCCATTTGAGTGCAGGAAGCCGCCTTTTAAGGAGCGCCCCGTGTCTTTTTCTAGCCTTTAGACGCAAACTGAAGCAAGAGCCAATCAGATTTTTTTCCACGTAATGAATTGCTGCTGGACCAACATCTGCAAAAAAACGATCAAGCGCTCATAAAGGGGATAAACCTGCTTCCCAAACCGGCTTTCCATCATCTGAGCAAGGTCCCCGACGTTCTTTTTCCCATCCATGCTTAGCCAAAGGGCACTGCCAAACGCATCAAGGTCAATATGGCTAACAGAAGGCCGGTTAAAAAAATCCTGGGCCAAGCGGGCGAAAAAGCCACGATGCACGACATGAATCGTAACAAGGCCCCCTTCATCCCGGGTCCATCGATACCCGCTGGTATGGCAGGGAATCCGGTCCAAGTAGTTTTCTTTTTCCTTTTTCATGTGCTTTCTCCAAAATCAAGGGATTGGTTTCTGTAATCTGCAGCCTGACACCCTACAGACAGGGTTAGGGACGGGATTTCCGGCCCTTCTGGCAAGCCGCGTAGATGGTCGCCACAAGAAGGGCAAAGACGACAAGGCCTCCCACATTCCCCAGATTGATGGTTTTTGACATATCAAGATCCAAATCCATGACGGCAAGGATGGCGAGCAAGATTCCGATCAGGCCTTCCCCGGCAATCAGACCGGAACTATAGAGTACGCCGGACTGAACACAATTTGTTCTTTCCGCGGCATCAGCAAAGTTACGGGATTCCATATACCGGCGCAGCAGCCCGCCCACCATAATGGGAGCCGACAGATGGATGGGAAGGTAAACTCCAATGGCCACTGCCAGAACAGGGATACCAAGGATCCACATGGCAAGGGAAAGGAATACACCGATAAGGACGAGATTCCAAGGCAGGTTCCCCAGCATGACACCTTCAACCACCATTTTCATGAGCATGGCCTGCGGAGCGGGCAACTCAGCAGAACCATAGCCCCAGGCAGAATTCAACAGATACATGATGCTGCCAATAGCAATGGCTGAACAAATAACCCCTAGGATTTCTCCAATCTGCTGCTTCTTAGGCGTTGCACCCACAAGAAAACCCGTTTTGAGGTCTTGGGAAATATCCCCGGCAATGGCAGCCACGACACAGATGATGCCGCCGATGGAAATGGCCGTGACCATTCCCATGGCACCGTCATTGCCCGTATTCTTGAGCAGTAAGGTGGAAACCAGGAGGGTAGCAATGGCCATTCCGGAAACAGGGTTGTTGGACGATCCGATCAGCCCGACCATGCGGGAAGAGACGGTTGCAAAGAAAAAGCCAAAAACAGCAACCAGCAGAGCTCCAAAAGCATTGAGAGGAATCATGGGAAGGGCCCACAAGGCAGCAATGATGAAGAGAATTCCTCCAATCAAGGTCTTCATGGACAGGTCCTGTTCCGTACGCAGGGTTGATGCCCCATTCTGTCCAAAGTCACCTAACGCATCGTGGAAGGTTCGGATGATAAGGGGCAGTGATTCCAAAAGCCCAATGAGTCCGCCCGTTAAGACCGCACCGGCCCCAATATAACGGATATAGGTGCTCCACAGGGCAAAGGAACCGCCCTCGGCAAATAGCTCCGTCACGGTCACCTTGGCAGGGAAAAGCACTGCGCTGCCGCCAAATACGGCAATCATCGGCATGATGACAAACCAGGCCAGCACGCCGCCAGCAAACATGTAGGACGAAACCTTAAAGCCGCAAATATACCCCACACCGGCTAGGGCTGGCAGGATATCAAGGCCAAAGCCTGCTCCTTTATACCCTGGGACTTCCGTATGGACCTCGCTGGGAAACCACTTGAGGCCATCGGCAATGAACTTATAGAAGGCTGCAATCCCAAGGCCGGCAAAAACGGTGGACGCCTTGGTGCCGCCTTCTTCCCCAGCAATGAGGACTTCCGCACAGGCCTGGCCTTCTGGATAGGCAAGGACGCCATGTTCCTTGACAATCAGGGCGCGGCGCAAGGGAATCATGAACAAGATTCCGAGGACACCGCCAAATAGGGCAATCAGGCCAATTTCAAGCATGGAAGGCTCAGCAACGAGGCCTTCCTGAGCCCACATAAAAAGGGCAGGCAAAGTGAAAATGGCACCAGCTGCAACCGATTCACCGGCTGAGCCAATGGTTTGGACCATATTGTTTTCCAAAATGGAATCCCGTTTCAGGATGAACCGAGTGAGGCCCATACTGAGTACAGCGGCCGGAATCGAAGCTGAGATGGTCATGCCTACACGAAGTCCCAAATAAGCATTAGCCGCGCCAAAGACAATCGCAAGCACGGCCCCCAATAAGACGGAAACGGCCGTCATTTCCGGAGCAACGCGGTCAGCGGGAATGTAAGGGTGGAATGATTGATCTTCCATAAGGATTCCTTCTCCTTTCCAAACAGCGAACATGAGGACAAAAAAGCAGCTATGATTATAAAAAACGCGGGAAAGGGTCTGGGAAGGGGCAGCCGTTCCAGGCACAAGGCCACGTGGAATTTCTCTCCACAAAACACAAATGTCTATTTTTTACAGACATGATAAATTCCGTTGTACCGTTATTATACTTTTTCATATTTTTTAGGTCAATATTTTTTCACAATTTCTTTAATTCAAAGAAAATCACTTTTTTCACCCACTCCATTGCTTCATGGGAGCGATTTCCCTCCATTTTTTCTTGATTTTCCTCAAAAGCGCAAAAAAATAGCCCTTGAAAAACAAGGGCCAAATGAGGGGTAAATTTAACTTACGAATGCATTATAGCATCTTTGTATACAATGTGCAAGACTATTTTCAGATTTTTTCCTATTTTCTTATTTTATCTTAAATCCAAAAAGAAGGAGGGGGCTTTCCTCCTTCCATGCCCCTCACACCCTGACCGCTTCCACCATGGAAAGGACATAATCGCGAACAGGTCCGACGGCCGTTTTGCCGTACTTTGCCACAAGTTTTACGATGGCGCTCCCCACGATGGCCCCATCACTGATGTCCGCCATTTGCGCCGCCTGTTCGGGGCGAGCAATCCCAAAGCCAACAGCAACAGGCTGGTTTGATACTTCCCGGATCTTTTCAACAATTTCCTTTAGGTCAGTCGTGATTTTCTCCCGAACACCTGTAACTCCCATACTGGAAACGAGGTAGATATAGCCTTCTGCTTCACGGGCAAGCATCTGAACGCGCTCATGAGAAGTTGGCGCAATCAGGGAAATGAGCGCAATCCCCTTTTCCCGGGCAAACGGCAGCAGAGTTGCCCTTTCCTCAAAGGGGACGTCCGGTACAATGACGCCGTCAATGCTGGCCTTGGCACAGCGCGTAAAGAAAGCCTCACGTCCGTAGGTAAAGATCGGATTGGCATAGGTCAAAAATACAAGGGGGATCTCTGTCTTTTCCCGTACCTTTTCAAGCAGATCGAAAAGGGCATCAATGCGGAAGCCCGCGGCAAGAGCACGGTTATCCGCTTCTTGAATCACAGGCCCTTCCGCAACGGGATCACTGAAAGGGATTCCCAGCTCAATGACACTGGCCCCTGCTTCTTCCATGGCATAAATGAGGGCTTCCGTCGTGGATAGGTCCGGGTCACCGGCGGTCACAAAAGGAATGAAGGCTTTTTTATTCTTGAATGCATCGGTTAGTCTAGTCATGGAGATCAACCCCCTTATATCTGGCAATGGCCGCAACGTCCTTATCTCCGCGGCCCGATAAGCAAATGACGATGATTTTGTCCTTAGGAAGGGTCGGTGCCAATTTCATAGCGTAGGCCACGGCATGGGCACTTTCAATAGCTGGGATGACGCCCTCCATGCGGGACAGGTATTCAAAGGCAGCAACCGCTTCATCGTCTGTAATAGCAACATACTGGGCGCGCCCTGTATCGTAAAGATGGGCGTGTTCCGGTCCAATGCCCGGATAATCAAGACCAGCGGAGATGGAATAAACCGGTGCAATTTGGCCGTCATCATCCTGCAGGAAATAGGATTCCATGCCATGGAAGATACCTGGCCGGCCGCAGGAAATGGTCGCTGCCGTTTCAGCCGTATCGATGCCGCGTCCAGCTGCCTCCACCCCGATGAGCTGGACCGACGGATCGGGGATAAAATCATAAAAAAGCCCCATGGCATTGCTGCCGCCGCCTACGCAGGCCATGGCCACGTCGGGCAGGCGCCCCTCTTTTTCCAGCATCTGCTGGCGCACTTCCTCGCCAATGACTTTTTGGAAATCGCGGACCATCATGGGATAGGGATGGGGCCCCATGACAGAGCCAATGCAGTAAGCCGTGTCTTCGCAGCGAGCACTCCACTCTCGCAGGGCTTCGTTGACGGCGTCCTTGAGGCTCTTTGTCCCTGTTTCAACGGGAACGACATCAGCACCAAGCAGTTTCATGCGATACACGTTGAGGGCCTGACGCTCCGTATCCAGCTTTCCCATGTAGACCACACATTCAAGGCCCAATAAAGCAGCGACCGTAGCGGTTGCCACGCCGTGCTGACCGGCGCCCGTTTCCGCAATGATGCGCTTTTTGCCCATTTTCTTTGCAAGGAGGCACTGGCCCAAAGCATTATTGATCTTGTGGGCCCCCGTATGGTTCAGGTCTTCCCGTTTGAGATAGATCTTGGCGCCGCCAAGGTCCTGGGTCATCCGTTCCGCATAGTAAAGGAGACTCGGCCGATTGGCGTAGTCATGATAGAGCTGCTGCAATTCCTTGATGAACTGGGGATCTTTCTTATAGGTTTCGTACGCTTTCTGGAGTTCCAGGACAGCATTCATCAGGGTTTCCGGTACATACTGCCCACCGTGGGTTCCATATCTTCCATTACTCATCTTCTTCATCCTTTCTTCTGACTGCTTTGATAAAAGCATGAATCTTTTTAGCATCCTTGATGCCATCCGTTTCTACCGCACTGCTGACATCAACCCCGTAAGGGTGGACACTTGTCATAAGGGCTGCTACATTGCCTGCCGTAAGCCCGCCGGCAAGAAAAAAAGGTTTGGGCATCGTTATCCCCTCAAGCAGGGACAAATCGAAGCGTTTGCCCTTTCCCCCGTAGTCTTTTGTAAAGGCATCAAGGAGAAAATAGTCACAATCATATTGGTCAAGGTTTTGGAGGCTCTCCCGGCTTCTTACACGGATGGCCTTGATAAGGGGCATATCAGTCAGGCTGCGGAGGAAAGCAAGGTCATCGGGGGATTCATCCCCGTGAAGCTGGGCCATATCGATGATGCCCGCTTCATGAAGGGCGGCTACCCTTTCAGGGTCTTCCTTGACAAAGACGCCGACAGTCCTTATCGACGGGTAGAGGAGCTTTTTGATTTTCCCAGCAAGCTCCGGCCTTACAAATCGGCGGCTTGGAGGATAAAAGACAAACCCAGCCGCGTCCACCTTTTCCCGGTTCAAGATGACGGCATCCTCAAGACGGCGAAGACCGCAAATCTTGATGACGGTCATGATGCCGCCTCCAAAAGTTCCTTCATCTTGGCCTCAATGGAAGGACTCCTCATGAGGAGTTCCCCAATGAGAACACCGCTGACACCATGCTCTGCAAGAAGCTTAACAGCCGCTCCATCATGGATCCCGCTTTCCGCGATGAAAGGGATTTCCGGTGGAACAAGGGGCCGCAGACGAAGACTGTTTCCCACATCGACAGTAAAATCCTTAAGATTCCGGTTATTGACACCAAGGATTTTAGCCCCGCTCTTAAGAGCCCGCGTCACTTCCCTTTCGTCATGGGCTTCGACAAGGGCATCCATGCCAAGGCTCTCCGCCATCTGTCTGTATTCGGACAGCTCCCTATCCGATAAGAGAGCGGCAATCAGAAGGACCGCATCCGCACCAAGGCAGCGTGCCTCATACACCATGTAGGGATCGACGGTAAAATCCTTGCGCAAAATAGGTACCTTGACGCGGCGTCGGATAGCTTCAAGATAGGCATCCTTTCCCAAGAACCGAGTCGGTTCCGTCAGGACAGAAATAGCAGAAGCGCCGCTTTTTTCGTAGGTCTCGGCAATGGTTTCATAGGGGAAGAACGGAGCAATCAGTCCCTTTGACGGAGACGCTTTTTTTACTTCCGCAATGATGTGAAGACCCGGGGCCTGCAGTGCCTTTTGAAAGCATCCCGCCCGTTTTTGGGGAAGGGATTCTGCCAGATGACGCATCTTGGCAAAGCTGATTTTCTTTTGACGCGCCCTCGTCCGTTCCCGGGCCGCGTCAGCAAGGGTATCAAGAATCATGGCGGTCTCCTTTACTGCTGACTTTCCTTGATGATGTTTTCAAGGGCCGTAAGGGCCTTTCCGCTATTGATCAGTGAGGCTGCAAGGGTGATCCCTTCCTTGATGGATTCTGCTTTTTGAGCCACAAAGAAGGCTGCGCCGGCATTGAGGAGTACGGCATTGCGTTTCGTACCCCCTATCCTGCCGCTAAGGATATCGCGCGTAACCCGGGCATTTTCTTCCGGCGTCCCGCCAAGGAGGTCTTTCTTCGTGCCGGGCACAAGGCCAAAATCCTCGGGACGAATGAGGGAAGAGCGATAATAGCCATCCCTGATTTCACAGATGACGGTCGGGCCATTTGGGGATATTTCATCCAGTTTTTCCCTGCCATATGCGACGATGCCGCGTCTTACGCCAAGACTTGCAAGGACCTTGGCAATCGGTTCGACAAGGTATTCATCATAAACACCGAGAAGGAACATTTCCGGCTTTGCCGGGTTCGTAAGGGGGCCCAGGATATTGAAGACCGTGCGGAATCCCAGTTCCTTACGGATGGGGCCTACATATTTCATGGCACTATGATATTTTTGGGCAAAGAGAAAGCAGAAGTTCGTCTTTTGCAGCATGGAAAGGGCCTTTTCCGCCGTCATGTCAATCTTGACACCCAAGGCCTCAAGGCAATCGGCTGTGCCGCACAGCGAAGAAGCAGCCCGATTGCCGTGTTTTGCTACTTTCACGCCGCCTGCAGCAAGAACCATGGCTGACGTCGTTGAAATATTGAAGGAATGGGCCCCGTCCCCGCCGGTTCCAACAATCTCGAGGACTTCCATCCCCGGATGGGGGACCGGAGTTGCCAGGCTTCGCATGGCTTCGGCACAGCCGGAGATTTCATCAATGGTCTCTGCTTTCGTGCTCTTTGTAGAAAGAGCTGCCAAAAACGCGGCGTTCTGTGTTGGCGTCGTCTTCCCGCCCATGATTTCAAGCATGACGGTACGGGCCTCTTCGTAAGTTAGGTCCCCTTTTCCCACTAATTTAATGATGGCTTCCTTAATCGTAATATAACCTCCTTAGGAAAGCGCACCGACATGGCGCAGAAAATTTTCGATGATGCTGGCGCCCATGGGCGTCATGATGGATTCGGGATGAAATTGAAGTCCGTAGATTTCATAATCCCTATGACGCAGCCCCATGATTTCTCCAGCGTAAGTCTCCGCAGTGACTAGGAGTTCCGGTGGAAGGCTATCCCTTTCCACAATTAGGGAATGATAACGGGCTCCCTTGATGACGGGCGGAAGATTCTTAAAAAGCGGACAGGAGCGGTCAAGTTTGATGTCGTCCGCCTTTCCGTGGACAAGATGCGGAGCCAGGGTCACGGTCCCGCCAAAGACTTCTCCCATGGCCTGATGACCCAAGCAGACCCCTAGGATAGGGACCTGTCCTTTCAGTTCCTCAAGGACAGCTTCTGTTATGCCGGCCTCTTTTGGTTTTCCCGGTCCAGGGGAAAGGATGATGGCCTGGGGCTGAAGAGCAGCTGCCTCGGAAACAGTCAGGGAATCATTCCGTACAACCTGAACGGAAGGGGTCAGGGTTCCTACCGCTTGGTAGAGGTTATACGTGAAACTATCGTAGTTATCTATGATTAGGATCATCATTCTGCCTCCGTTGTTTTCATAAGTGCGTCTTTTACAGCGCCTGATTTGTTGAGGGTTTCCTGGAATTCATTTTCCGTTACGGAATCTGCCACAATACCGCCGCCCGATTGGAAATAAACGATATCTCCCCGTTTGACGGCTGTCCGGATGGTGATGCAGATATCCATATTCCCTGAAAAATCAAGATAACCGATACCGCCGCCATAAGGACCGCGGCGCCGCGGTTCAAGACTGTCCAAGATCTCACAAGCCCGGATTTTCGGAGCTCCGGATAAGGTCCCTGCCGGAAGGGCCGCACAGAGCGTATCAATGGCGTCAAGACCCTCTTTGAGCCGTCCTGTCACACGGCTTGTCAGATGCATGACATGGGAGAAACGTTTGACATGATGCAGGTCATGAACCTTGACGCTGCCAAATTCACTCACCTTCCCCACATCATTGCGGGCAAGGTCAACGAGCATATTATGTTCGGCCAGTTCCTTCGCATCGTGTGTCAGATCCTCTTCCAGCGCCTTGTCCTCTTTCTCCGTCCTTCCTCGGCGCCGCGTCCCTGCAATGGGCATGCTCGTAATGGTGCGCCCTTCAAGACGGATGAGTGTTTCCGGTGAGGAGCCTGCAATTTCCGTATCTCCCAGCTTCATGAGCATCATGTACTGGGAGGGGTTGGTCCGTCTAAGGACGCGGTAAAAGGAAAAGAGGTCCTTATCATAGGAAGCAGAAAAGCACTGGGAATAAACGGCTTGGAAAATGTCGCCTTCACGGATGAAGTGCTTGATGCGAGCGATGTTTTCGTTGTACAGTTCCCGCGTCTGATTGGAAGAAATGGGGCCCAAGTGGGCTGTTCCTTCCTGAGGCGCTAGGACAGGGGTTTTCACGAGGGCTTCCATGGCATCAAGGTCCCTTATGGCCTTCTTGTACGTCTCGTCGATTGCGTCAGCCTTGGCGTTTACAATGAGAAAGAGAGTCTGTTTAAAAGCATCAAAGACGATGACCTTATCAAAGAGCAGGAGGTCAAAATCGGGAAAATCCGTGGCTTTTTTCGGATCAAAGCGCAGGCTCGGTTCACAGTACTGAATGAAATCGTAGGAAAAGTACCCCACAAAGCCTCCTGTAAAAGGCGGCAGGCCAGGGACCTTCGGATTCTGATATTCCTTCAGATAGTTCCGGATGAGGTCAAGGGGCGCCTTGCCGCTTTTTTGAGTGCCCTTACGGGTTTCCACAGTAACGGCAAAATCCTTGGCCGACAGGCGCAGCAGCGGGTCATAGCCGATAAAGGAGTAGCGGCCCCGAGCATCGATGCCCTCCAGGCTTTCAAGGAGAAAATAGCGGTCATGGTCCTTTCGGATAAGACTCATGAGCCCCAGGGGCGTCACCATGTCCGCCAAAAGCTGCCGGACGATGGGGACGGCGCCCCCACTTTCAGCAAGGCATCTTGCCTCAGTCAAACTTGTCTCTTTCACGATGATTTCCTCCTTCACATAAAAAACAGCGGGCATCTGGTTGACAAACGCCAGATACCCGCCCAAAAGGTCCTGATAAAACAAAAACGCCTGTCCTCTTACAAGGACAGGCGAAAGACCTGCGGTACCACCTTGCTGCACAGCAAAAGCCGTGCACCTCATTGCAGAATGCCAACACATTCCTCAGCCTTAACGCGGCTGGCACGTTGCGCCATACTCTCCGAAGATTTCTACGCACCCTCAGTGGTCCATTTGCCAGACTGCCACGATCCGGATTCCACCGTCCCGGACTCTCTTTGCGCACATCTTCTGACGTTATCTCCACATCACTGGTTTCTGATAGGGTTATTTAATTGATGGTGTCATCATACGCCCTGTTTTCCTTCTTGTCAACAAAAAAAGCAAAAACAACGAGAATCGGAGCGCACCTTGTTACACCCTGTATCATTCGTTACAATTTAGATATCAAGGATAAAGGACGCGAGCTGTTTGAGGCCCGGCGCAAGGCTCGATAGATCCAGTTCCTCATCCAAGGTATGGACGCCTTTTTCGTGGCCCACACCAAAGGCCATGGCCGGCAGTCCTCGGGAAAGGGCAATGTTGGCATCGGTCGAACTTGCCGCCCATTTCGTCATTTTTCCTTCCCGGCGGCGGATGCGCATGATCCGTTCGTAGATTTCATCCCGAAGGGGCCCGTCACCACAGGGGCGCTTGCCCAGGAGCAGGGTTTCAAGAGTGACGTCCGTTGCCTCATGACGCTTCAGGATGTCCATAAAGGCTGCGTCCAACTTTTGGAGTTCCGTCATGGAAACAGAGCGCATATCGACGGTAAATTCCACATCCGCCGCAATGGCATTGACCGTGCGTCCCCCTTGGATGGTACCCACGTTATACGTTGTCTTCGGCGTATGGGGAACGCGCAGGCCATAGAATTCCTCAATAATGGCACTTGCTGCTGCAATTGCGTTCTTCTCACCAAAATTGGCAAAGCTATGACCGCCGGGCGTCACGACATGGACGGCATAGCGATGGGAGCCGACGGCTTCATTGACAAAGCGTTCACTATCTCCATCAACGGCAATGAAAGCGCGGATCTTCTCCTGCCAGGTTTCCATCAGATGATGGGCACCTCGAAGATTGCCCAAGCCTTCCTCCCCAACGTTGAAACAAAAGATGGCAGGAACCTGCAGCTTAAGCTCATGGAACATCCTGATGAGAAAAAGGAGGGCCGCCACATTGGAACTATTATCGCCGATGGAGGGGGCCTTCATGATATGACCGTCGATTTCAGGCACAATCTCATCTACGCCTTCAAAGACCGTATCCATATGAGCTGTGTAGAGAAGGGGTTTTTCCTTGGCTTTTTCCAGCTGGTAGGGATAGACCACATTCCCAACCGCATCGAGATGGGCAGTCTCTGCCCCCATGTCCTTCAACGTCTTGAGGATAAAGGCTGCCTTTTTTGCTTCGTTTCCCGTCGGTGACGGCAGGGACGCGATCGCAAAAAGAAGACTGACATAATCCGCTTGATGGGCATCAATATAGGCATCGATCTTGTTTTTCAGTTTCAGGTCTTCCATGATTCCACCTCTGGTTTTTCTTTTTATTATATCATGAAAGTCGGCCGCCTCCTACTAGATGGCAGTCCCATCAAGCTTTCTGCCATACTCATCCACATACTCCAGAAAATAGGCCACACCTAGGGGCAGGGCCCGTTCATCAATATCAAACTGAGGGTTGTGCTGAGCTTTGCGCCTCTTTTCATCCTCAAACCCACCACCTAGGCAAAGCATCGCCTTAGGCGCGTCATATTTGGCAAAATCCTCACCGCCCATCCGAGGTTCTTCCGTAATGACCTTGTCCCGCCCAAAGATTGCAGCCGCTGCCGCAAGACCTGTCTGCGTGACAGACGGATCGTTCACCATGACCGGCGTTCCATAATGATAACAAGCTTCAATGGTCGTACGTGTCGCCTCCCCGATTCCACGGGCGAGCCGTTCCAGCTGCTTAGGGAAACGTTCCCTAAGAGTAGGGCTGAAGGTACGGCAGGTTCCCATAAGACGGGCCGTTTCGGGGATGACATTACTCGTCTCACCGCTTTGGAAAGACGTAATGCCAATGACGGCAGCATCAAGGGCCTTGGTTTCCCTGCTCACCAAGGTCTGGACAGCATTATAGTAGGCAACACCAGCCGCTATAGGGGCTATGGCTTCTTCCGGATGGGCCCCATGACCACCCCTGCCTTTGATGAAAATATCGAAGGTATCGGACGCCGCCATGATGGGTCCTTCCTGAAGATTAGCCATCCCATAGGGCAGCATGCCTTGGATATGGATGGCAATCATGCGGGTAATCGCTTTTACAAGAGGATCCTCTTTCATATGAAGGGCGCCGCTGTCGGCGATATATTCCTCGGCTGGCTGAAAGAGGAACCGCACGGTCAGGGGAAGGTCATCCTTTTTTTCCGCAAGGAGACGGGCCGTCACAAGGAGCATGGCAATATGCGTATCATGACCGCAGGCGTGCATGCATCCTTGATTTTGCGACACGTAAGGCGGATGGGCGGCTTCCGTTAGGGGGAGGGCGTCAATATCAGCCCTGATGCCAAGGACGACATCCTTGTTCCTTGCGCCTTCTAGCGTGGCAATCACCCCGGTTCCTGTTGAAACGACGGCAGGAATCCCCCATTTATCCAGATATTCGAGGATTTTTTGCTGTGTCCGCCTTTCTTTCCAAGATAGTTCCGGATGGGCATGAAAGTCACGTCGCAGGGTGACGAGTTCCTTAAAGGCCTGTTGGGCCCGGCTTAGGTTCGCATTCATAGGAAGGCTTCCTTTCCCTAAAAAAGAGGCCATTGCCTGCGCAACAGCCTCCTTCATCTTTTCTTTATTTCTTTTCATTGTTCGGGTCAAACCACAGTCCCGTATTGTTCTTCTTCATATATTCAGCAAATTCTGGGGACTTGTAGGCTGCAGCAATGTCCTTAGCCCACTGGGCATCTTTGTTCTTGTCGCTCACAACGAGCTGGAGCAGGAGGTGCGGCAGGATGGTTTCCTTCAAAAGGGCCGTACTGGGATCGATTTTGGCATTATAGACGATGGACCCGGTGATGACAATATAGGCAAAATCAGTACGGACGGAAGGAATATTGAGGGATTTCATTTCCGTAAATTTCAGGTGATGGGGATTTTCCACAATATCCTGCTGGGTGACCGTCGCAAGATCCTTTTTCGGATCCAATTTGATCCAGCCGGCCTTCTGGAGCAGGGCATAGGCACGGGCCGTATTGGAAGCGTCATTAGGGACCGCAATGGTATCTCCATCCGCAACCTGGTCAAGGCTTGTCTTACTGCCTGCGTAGATTCCAGCCGGCACCGTCGGGATTGGGGTCAGGGCAACAAGATGACCCCCCTGCTTCTTATTGAAGTTTTCCATATAAGCCGTATGCTGCTCGACATTAAAGTCCACTTCCCCTTCATTGAGGGCGATATCCGCCTGGAGCAGGTCACTCATATCCTTGCCCGTAATCTTATAGCCTTTTTTCTCCAAGATGGGCTTGACCCCTTTTTCAAAAAGGTCGCTGTACGGTCCCTGGGATTTACTGAAGGTCAGTTCCTTCTTATCCGCGGCTTGTTTCTTATCGCTGCCGCAGCCTGCGGCCAGACCGGCAAAGACAAGGACGGCAAGGGCTGCACCCAGCGTTTTTTTCCACTTCGTAAGATTCATGATGATTCCTCCCTATTCATGATTTCTTGATTTAAAGGCAAAATGGTTGCCCACGGTTTGGATGATCTGCACAAAGATAATGAGGATGACTACCGTTAGAAACATGAGCGGTGTATTCATCCGTTCATAGCCATACGTCAAGGCCAGATCCCCGACGCCGCCGGCTCCAATTGCACCGGCCATGGCCGTGGCCCCTAAAAGGCCGATTGTCCCTGTCGTAATGGAAAGGATGAGGGATCCTTTTGCTTCCGGCAGGAGAAAATACCAAATGATTTCAAAATAGGATGCTCCCATCGCCTGAGCGGCTTCAATGATGCCTCGATCGACATCAAGCAGGGAGTTTTCAAAAAGACGCGTGAGATAAGGTGCAATGAAGATGACAAGAGGCACCAAAGCAGCTGTTGTCCCAATCCTTGTTCCAACAACCATCTTGGTCAGGGGCATGATAAAGACCATGAGGATGATGAACGGAACGGAACGAACCGTGTTGATGATCGTATTGAGGATCCCATAGATGAAACGGTTCGGCAGGATGCTGTCGCTTCTTGTAAGTACCAGGGCAAAAGCCATGATCATGGCAAGGACTGTGCCGGCAGCAAGCGATACAAAAACCATGTAGGCAGTCTGTTTGGCTGCCAGGATCAGCTGCGCATTGGAAACGCCAAGTTCCGGCATTACGCATCAACCTCCTTCCAACTAAGACCATGCTCATCAAAATATGCCTTGGCTTTTGGGACGCCATCATGTTCGTTGATGACTTCAATGATAAACAGTCCCAATGCCTCCCCCTGCAGTTCACAGACATTGGCAAAAAGGATATTGGTTTCAACGCCCAGATCATGATTGAGATGATAAAATAGGTTTTCCGCTGCTTCGTCCCCTAGGAAGCGAACCCGGAGAAGCTGGTAGGGCCTTGATTCAGCCTTTAGTTTTTCAAGAACGGACTGCGGCACTTCATTGGGGATGACCGTCTTTACAAAACGTTTCGTGATTTCTTTCTGGGGATCGCTGAAAACATCCAGAACAGATCCCTGCTCCACGACGCGCCCTAATTCCATAACAGCCACCCGATTGCAGATCTTTTGGATGACGTCGATTTCGTGGGTGACGATAAGGATCGTAATGCCCAGCTCCTTATTGATGCGTTTTAGGAGCTGCAGGATCTGCTCCGTTGCCACGGGATCCAAGGCACTTGTCGCTTCATCGCACAAGAGAATGGATGGGTTCGTCGAAAGCGCCCTCGCAATACCCACACGCTGTTTCTGCCCGCCTGAAAGCTGACTGGGATAGGCATCCTTCTTGTCAGAAAGACCCACAAACTGGAGCAGTGTCGTTACGGTCCGCTCCATCTGCACCGCATCAGTTTTGTTGAGAATCAGGGGCAGGGCGACATTTTCATAGACGGTTCGGCTTTCCAACAGATTGAACTGCTGGAAAACCATGCCGATTTTCTTTCTCATGCGCCGCAGTTCATCATGGCTTTGCGCCAAGATATTGACGCCATTGATGAGAACTTCCCCCTCTGTGGGATCCTCCAAGCGGTTCACCATGCGCAGGAGCGTCGATTTCCCGGCGCCGCTGAATCCAATGACACCAAAGATATCCCCATCTGCAATGGAAAGGTTCACATCCTGAAGGGCATCTATCATGCCTGATGCTGAGGAAAAGCGTTTGCTAAGATGCTTGAATTCAATCATGGGTTCCTCTCTCCTTCCTGATGATGATTGGTGGGGGGGGACAGACAAAACCGCCCCAGCGTTCCGCTGCTTTTTTCTTTTGGATAAACACGGCAAATTCCCTCTTTTCCCCAAAAAAGAAAACCCCCGCCTCCTAAGAGACGACGGTTCGTGGTTCCACTCTCATTCACTGGGAAAGGTCCCAGTCTTACGTCCTTGGTAACGGGGCGGGCCCCGTGACAGCCTACTGTTTGTTTCAGCCATCCAGCTCGCGGAGGCATTCCCACAAGAACTGGATCCGAACCTGCTTGCACCGGTGTGCAGGTCTCTCTAGCGGCCATTTCCTATGGTACTTGTTCCGTTCCTTGCCTTTCACAATATGTGCATATCATACTATTAAACTATGTATTTGTCAACAAGTCAGCAATCTTTTACCGAAAAAACTTTGAGTTCTATGTTGATACAATAACAGATGGATTATATCACATATTTATCATTTTGTGTAATATTATTATTGATATGATTTTTAATCTACCAGAAGGATGGCAAGTCTTTGGCATACAAGAAAAGACCTGGAACGAAGAGAGGTACGTTCCAGATCTTAAGGTGCCTTAAAAAGGCTGTACAGGGGAGATCAATCTATGACAAGCTTAGGGGAAAGGCTCATGCCAGAACTTTCCCAAGCTCCTTACACTGTGTTAGGCCAGCATCATCAGGGGATCCGTTGAGGATCAAGGGATCGGCGGCAAGCGTAGCTCCGCTTGCGACAGCATCATCTTTCCAGTAGTCCATCCATTCACCGGTGCCCCACCCGTAAGAGCCAAAAAGAACGATGGATTTACCGGACAGTTTTCCTTTGACATCATCCCACATCGGCTGGAATTCACTTTCTTCAAGAACTTCGCTTCCCATGGCGGGACAGCCAAAGGCAAGGCCATCATAGGTACTGGGATCAAGGCTTGCAGCTTCCGTGGCTGTCATGACAGAAACATCAGCACCCGCTTCTTTCATGCCTTCGGCAACAGCGTTGGCCATTGCTTCCGTATTGCCCGTTCCGCTCCAATAAATTACAGCTGTTTTTTTCATGTCAATCGTCCTTTCGCAAATTCTGAGGTATCAAAAATGGTCCCATGGGAAACTTACGCTACAAGAAGCCGTTCCAGCGGGCTGCCTTGGGCATAACATTCACAATAAACACGGGTACATTTCTGGCATTTTTCAAAAAAGTGCCGTGCCCGGGCGGGGTTGGTGTAAGCTTTCCAACAGCCCGAGCAGAGGCCTTTTTCCTTGGGAGAAGCCATGTACGCCTTCACATCATCCAGGGGATAATCAAGGAGAACTCCAATTTCATGGGGGAAGGAAGCCCGCTTTGCGAGTCGTAAGGAAATCTCGGTTAGGTGATCCTGCCAGTGGGAACCGGTATAGCCCAAAGAGCTGAAAAATTCCGGCACCCCATCCTCCTTCATGATGCGGTCAAGGTGACAGGGACGATATACGAACAGAAGGCCGCTTCGCTTTACCATGTCAAAGCTCAGCATTTCGAGGAAAAGGTTCCTTTTCGCCAGCCGTATGGCAATCCGGCTGATCAAAGCAAAGGGGCTGACCAAAGGCGGAAAGACAAAGCGGAAGAGACTTGCCGCTTTGAGTCCAGCCAATGTCGGCGCACACTGCCGAACAAGTTCCATCTCCAAAAGGCGCTCCATACGTACCTCCCGATCCGCCCGTCCCGCTTCGTTCCAGGGGAGTGAAAACGAAGCGGAAGTCAGCGGAAAATAAGTTGTAATTAGTTCAAACTAACCAATACACATGAAAGAAAAGAGGGTTAAAAGAACTGTGTTGAACTGTTGGTTAGTCTTTACTAACTGTGCATAGTATAACATGAGTCTTTTCCCTTTGCAACCCCTTTTTTAAAAAAATCCATTTCTTTTAAAAAGTCTGTTTTTCCCGTTCTTATCCTATTTTTTATGGACTGCCCCTGCTGCAGTCTTTGTAAGATGATCTTTTGATGAGTTATTATTGACAAACTCACTGTCTGTGGGTATACTCTCAAATTAATTCATACTTACGCAGTATATTTTATGCAGAAAGGACGTACATTATGGAACTTCACTTTTTCAAGGAATTTCTCATGATCAGTCACCCCACCACCGTTTTTCTTCTCCTCGTTTTTCTTTTGATTCTCGCCATGATCCATCATTTGGAGAAAAAAGGCACCTCTTTTGGAAAACTCGTGACCATTGGCACCGTATCAGGTGCCCTCCTAGGGATTTTTATTCAGGTCCTCGCCGGATTTCCGGACGCTCCAACAAAAGTGGTCTTTATTAAGGAGGCCACCAAATGGTATTCCCTTGTCGGCGGCGGGTTCATCGACCTCATCCGTATGCTTGTTGTCCCCTTGGTCCTTACTTCCATCATCCACGTCATCCTTCATATGAATGAAGGAACAAACCTCAAGAAACTCGTTGGCGCCATGCTTGCCACAAACCTCGGTATGGTAGCCCTTGCGGCCATCGTTGGACTGTCCCTGGGCAGCCTCTTTGGTCTCGGTGCCGGCTCAAGCGCTGTAGAAGGCGCCAGCAAGATGCGTGACGTAAAGCCTGTCGTCGATACGTTCCGGGCCCTGATTCCGATGAATCCGGTCAAGGCCATGGCCGATACGAATGTCATTGCCGTCGTCATCTTTGGCGTTGTCATTGGCGGCATTGCCCAGCTCATCAAGAAAACCGGCACAAACAGCCTGGAGGCCTTTACAAAGCTCTTTGACGAGCTCCACCTCATCATGGGATGGGCCTGTGATTTTATCATTGGCCTCATGCCTTATGGCGTGGTTGCCCTGCTGGCAAATACCCTTGCCACAAGAGGCCTTAAAGCAGTCATGGATATGGGCCTTTTCATCCTCCTGCTGTATCTGGGCCTTGCCATTATGTTTGCTGCAGAAGCGCTCCTGCTCACCGTTTTTGGGGTAAACCCTCTCACCTATTTCAAGAAAGCCAAAAGTCCCCTTGTCCTTGCCTTTACTTCCCGTTCTTCCATGGGCGTCCTGCCCCTTACGGTCGAAACCCTCACCCATCGTCTTGGCGTTTCAACAACGACGGCCAATACGGTAGCAAGTTTTGGGACAACGGCAGGAATGCAGGGCTGTGCAGGGGTCTTCCCCGGCCTGGTTGTGGTCTACATTGCCAATGTATCCGGTATTCCTTTTGACCTGACCTTATTTATCATGAGCATAGTGGTTATTGCCTTAGGGTCCATCGGCATTGCGGGTGTTCCCGGTACAGCGACCATGGCCGCTTCCGTCTCCCTCAGTGGGACTGGTCTTGGCGCCTACTTCTCCTCCATCTCCCCCGTCCTTGCCATTGATCCGATCATCGATATGGGCCGTACCATGCTGAACGTATCCGGATCCATGACAAACGCCATTGTCGTGGATAAGATCATGGGAACCTTTGACGAAGAAGCCTTCAAAAAAGAATAAGGTAGGATCAAAAAGCCTCTGCCGCAATGGCAGGGGCTTTTTTGTTGGATGACTGTCCAAGGGCAGGCAGAATGCAGGCTGTGGTACTGGGCTGCTAAAGCCTTACAAAACGACTGCCTAAGACAAGGCTCTGCAGTCAAGCAAGGGACGGTAAGGCGCGGTGCCTGACCGTGTCCTCCGGACAGGGCGCCGAATAGATTTTCGATAACACGGTCCGTGAGCCGAATCACTTTGACGGGGTCTTGCGATTAGCGGTTTTGGACCATCGAAAGATATTCCTCGCTGACCGCTCATATGGAAACGCCAGGCAAAAACTATCCGTCTTATCCCCCACCGAAAGGGCAGGCTTGCTTCATTTTGATGAGGCAACGTACGCCTTTCGGGTTCCCGCCTTGGTCAGGCGAAACGGCATTTTCCGCCCGAGGGACAAAACACGGAGGAAAACCATAACGTAAGCCCTGAACTTAGACGCAAATCCAAGGCTTTTTACGTGCAGGAAGCTGATTCATAAGGAATTTAACAAGAGAGGGCTGCTGCTATGAAAGATCGGCGCGATCTGTGCGCCGAGTAAAAAATAAGAAATGCCCCTTACCAAATGCGCGTTGTGCATTCGGTAAGGGGTATTGCGATTGCAATTTTCTTACAGCGGAAGTTTGTGGATGATAATGGAGAAGATGACCATGATGAAGGTAGCAAGAGGCTGCGTAGCCCCATAAGAAACAGCTGGTTCATCACACTCCAAGGCATCAACAGCAGCGCCAAGGCCCGGGGCACTCGTCATGCCGCCCGTAATGGCACCGGAAAGCAGGGTCCAATTGATACGGAAAACATAATGACCCAATAGGAAGCCGGCAAGAATGGAAATGAGGGCAACCAGGGCGGAAATGATAGCCACCATATAGCCATCACCCGTTACAGCATCAACGACACGGAACCCATAGTTGAGGCCCGTTCCGGCAAGAAAGACAGACAGGAAATACGTGCGCATCTTACCAAGGACAGTGCTGTTCATACGGAAATGGATAGGACCAAGCTGACCCAGTGCGCCCAAGGCCAAGGCCACAAGGATAGCGCCGCCCGTCGCGCCGAGGGAGAACCAGCCCAAAGGTCCCATGTAGATGCGGATGGACCCGACCACATACCCTAGGAAGGCGGCAAGGGAAAAACCAATGAAATCCATGGCGACTTCCTGATGTTTTTCCGTCACAAGGCTTGCGTCATTCTTGATATCAAGCGCCTTTTGCGCAAAATACCGTTTCTTTTCGTCTTCGACATCAAGGCCAAAGATCTTCGGAATCAGGTTAATGGCAAGGATCAAGAAGAGAACCCCAAAAGGATAACCGATGGAGTGTCCCACGCCAACGCCGGCCTTTGCCTCCGTGACAAAGACTTCAACATCTTCTTGGGAAAGGGACTGGGTCCCTTCCAGCGTCAGCGGAGCCGGTGCGGATTCATGACGAAGCTTGGCATCACGGACGCGGGCGCTGTTGATGATGGCAATGATCTTTTTTCTGGCTGATTCCGGCTGGCTGCCAAATTCCATGCCCAATCGTCTAGCCTCGCTGTCAGACGACTCCGTAGCCGCAGCAAGACCCGTGGAACTTGTCAGGGCGCCCGTATAGGTCCCGGTCATCTGGAAAGGGCTCATATCCTGCAGGAGCTGGCTCGAACCATAGGAAGCAACAGCTCCGACAAAGGGAATGAAGATAGCGAGGATAACAAACTGCTTGCCAAATTTCGTCAAGGCATATTTCATATCACTGGCAGCAAGAAGACCCGTCCCCACAATAAAGACAAGAAGGGCCAGGTTCATAAGCGGACCGGGGATGACCTTTCCCTGCATGACAGCCATAGCAGAGGCAAAATAGCGGCTTTCTTTAGGAACGCCCGCTGCATATTGGGTCAGGAAATAGCCAATGACCAGACCAACAAACAAGGTTCCTGTAATGCCGAACTTGAATTTTCCAATCTTCAGTTCGCCAAAAAGGTTGCCCAAGGTCATGGTTAAAAATAAGAGGACCAAGGGATTAAAGAAAAATGCGACAAAATTGAAGTCCATACTGTACCCCCTCGATTGAGAAAAATAATAAAATATGAGTTTTTCTCGAAATTTTTTTATATTATACTGAAAAGCTCATGATTCGGGCAAGACTTTTCCCATGAACATTTTTTTATCCCCTATGAAAAGCTTTCAACGTTTTTATTTTTAGTATGAAATGAAAAAAAATCGGAGAAAAGGCAACAATTCCAGTTCCTTTCTCCGATTCACCGTAATCTTTGTAACGTTACTTTAGAAGTTCCTTCTCCCACTCCCGTACATATTCAGCAAAATATTCAACGCCCAATAAAAGAGCCCTTTCATCGATATCATAGTGGGGACTGTGCTGCGGATAGCGCCGCGACGCGTCAGCAAAGCCACCGCCTAAAAGGAGCAGGGCTTTAGGGTTATCATATTTGGCAAAGTCCTCGCCGCCCATCTGCAATTCCCAATCAACGACATGATCCTTGCCAAAAACCGTCTCACAGGCTCTGCGTCCTGTATCCACACAGGCTGCATCGTTGATCGTGGGCGGCGGTCCAAAATGGTATTCCGTGCGAATCTTGGCCCTTGAGGTTTCCCCTACACCGCGGGCCACCCGTCTAAGGATGCCAGGATAGGCCTCGCGCAGTGTGGGGCTGAAGGTACGGGCTGTCCCCGATAGATGAGCCGATGCGGGAATGACATTGCTCGTTGTCCCAGCCTGAAAAGTGGTCACGGATAGGACGGCCGGTTCCAGAGGATTGACTTCACGGCTGACCACGGTCTGGAGTGCGTTCACAAATTCAGCTCCAGCCACAATGGGATCTATGGTCTGATGCGGCAGGGCGCCGTGACCACCCTTTCCTTCGATATAAACATCAAACGTATCCGCCGCGCTCATGACAGGTCCATAGCGCAGGGACGCTGTACCAACAGGGATCTTGCTCCAAATGTGGAGGGCAATGAGCCGTTCGCATTCCTTTACAAGCGGCTCATCCTTCATATATGTGGCACCGCTGTTGGCAATTTCTTCTTCCGCTGGCTGAAACAAAAAGCGCACCGTCACGGTCAGTTCGTCTTTCATGGCCGCAAGGACCTTAGCCGTGCCAAGGAGGATCGTAATATGCGTATCATGGCCGCAGGCATGCATAGTCCCTTCTTTTTCCGAGGCATAAGGGGCTCCGGTTTCTTCCTTGATGGGAAGGGCATCGATATCGGCACGGATGCCAATGATATGGTCTGACGAATGAGGCCCTTTAAGAGTAGCCACAAGACCGGACGTGGTCGATGGGACATAGGGAATACCTAATTCATCCAAATAAGCCATGATCTTTTTTTGTGTATTAAATTCTTTCCAAGATGGTTCGGGGTGGGCATGAAAATAGCGGCGCAGCTCCACAAGCTCGTCTTCCATGGCCCTTACTCGTTCCTTGATTTCCATAGAAAGCCCTCCTTTAGGGAAAAAATACCCCGTTCTTACCCCTTGGTATAGCCTATTTCCTAGTAAATTGCAAGGTATTTTTCATAAAAAAAGAAGGAGGCTCCTCTAAAGAAGCCTCCTCAGACCCTCTTAGCAAACGTAATCCTTAGGATCGATCTGACCGATCATGACATTGAGGATATCCGTATCGGTCCCCTTCATGCCAATTTTGCCGATGTATCCAATGTTGCGAATGGTATCCTCGATGTCCTTTTCAACAATGCCTTCCCCACCTTTAAAGACCCGGTCCTTCATGCTCATGGCATGGGCCATAAGCGCGGCCTGAAGGGAGGAAGCAATCTTGGCGGCACAGCTGGGTTTGGCCCCGTCACAAAGGATACCGCCCACATTGGCGAGGGTATTGGTGACGGTCATGGCCATTTTCCGGGCGTCCCCGCCCGTTGCCATAAAGGTAATGGCTGCACCGGCCCCGGTAGAAGCACTCACAGCGCCGCAGAAAGCGGAAAGAGGACCAATGTAGTGCTTGATATAAATGGAGACCAAGTTACTCACAATAAGGGCACGGAGCGTCTCGTCATGACTCTTCTTCCATGCCTCGGCATAGGTGATGACGGGCAGGGAAACCGTAATGCCTTGGTTCCCCGAACCGGAATTGATCACGACGGGTTTCGGGCAGCCGCTCATGCGGGCATCACTGCCGGCAGCCGCCCGAGCAACGGCCCGGAACTTAACATCACTGCCATAAGTTTCAAGGAGGGTCCTGCCCACCTCTGCGCCCCAGGCGCCTGTCAAGCCTTCGTCGCTGATTGCCGTGTTGTAAGTCATCTGAGTTTCAAGAAGCGCCTTCACCGCTTCAAGATCGACGGTTCTGGCATACTCAATGAGCCCCTGGAAGGTCATCCTGGTCCGGTCCCCTTTTCCCTTGCTTCCGGCACCTTGGGCCGTCCCCGTCCGGTCCAGGAGAACGCTTCCGTCCTGGACCATCTTCACGATGTTTGTATGGGTTCCGTCAATGATCACTTCCGCCATATGGTCCCGGCCATACAAAGTCACATCAATATAAAGATTGGCTACGCCTTCAGCCAGCGTCACTTCGCAGATATCCCTTTCGACCAGATTACGGCAGGCTTCTCGGTCCTCATCCGTCACACCGGCAATGACTTCGAGGGCCTTATCACTGTCACCGCCTACGATACCAAGGGCCGCCGCTGCAGGAATCCCTTTCTGACCGCCAGAATTGGGCACAGTGACGCCTTTTACGTTCTTAATGATATTCCCTGAGCAGTTCACAGTAAAACGCTCCAGATCGCCTTTAAAGAGGCTTTTCGCCTTCGCCGCGGCATAGGCAATCGCAATGGGTTCCGTGCAGCCCATTGCGGGGATCAGTTCTTCGTGCAGAATGATCGTATAATTGTTCATTTCTTCCTGTGTCAAGGTCATGATTGATTTCCCTCCCAAAAATCATCAGAGTAGTCGGATTATTATATTAGTAATCATATCACTGTTATGATTAATTGGGAAGCCCTTTTTGTAAAATCATGATCAAAACCAAATTGGAGGTTTAATTTATAGTGTTATAATATGAAATAAATCATTGTCAAATTATCCAAATTAGATTAAGATATAGGTATTATGTCAGGGAAGGAAGGTTCAGCCATGAAAGAACCGTCACTTAAGGAAAAAGTCAGAAATGCCATTTTAGAGGGAATTTTTTCAGGGGAATACCAACCAGGGGACATCCTCAATGAGAAAAGTCTCATCGAAAAATACGAATGCAGCAAATCGCCCGTCCGGGAAGCCCTGATGACCCTGTGTAACGAGCGCGTCCTTCGCAACATGCCTCGCTATGGCTACGAAGTCACGCGCCTTACGATGGACGATATCAACGAAATGCTGGAGTTCCGCCTCTACTTGGAGCACGGAATTGTGTCCCGTGTCATCAAAAGCCTTACGGAACCTCAAATTGCCGCGTTAGAACCTCTCAATGAACTATGCCTGCGTGACGATTTACCGCCCCGCAAACATTGGGAATGCAATATGGATTTCCACAAGGCCCTGCTTCGTCTGGGTCGTAACGCTTATGCCGATGAACAGCTGTCTTCCTGCATGAGCCGCATGAGCCGTGCCTATGCTCAGTTCCGCTGGGGAATGGACTCTGGTGTCCTGCATGTCAGCGATGACTGCAAACACCACAAGGATATCTTGAAGGCCCTCCGGGCCCATGATGCGGATGCTCTCTTCGAGGCCCTCGATAAGGACCTGCGTGATTTCAGCGTGTAAATATGAACCCCTGAGAAGAACCATGTAAGGGTCCTTCCCAGGGGGATTTCTTCCTGTAAGTAAGATAAGGAGGGTCAAGCTCGCGAGTGTATCTTTCACTGGTTTTCTCGTCTAAGATGCGCTTGCAGCTTGAAATACGCAGGGAAAAAGGCTGCACCCCTTTTTAATGTATGTTCTATCTAAGGGAATATGAACACGTGAGCGATCCGAAATTTATAGCAAACCTTTTTATGGG
>NZ_AWUR01000041.1:0-4757 GCF_000468835.1 Acidaminococcus sp. BV3L6
TTTTTTTATTCCAGGATTTTTATTTTTGTGCTCTGCGGGCAAATTGGACGGCTTCATGGGAAATGAGACCGCCGCAGGTATTGCCCAGGGCAATGACAAGGATTCGTCCCAAAGCGGCTAGGTCCATAGCGCCTGCTGTAAAGTAGTAGAACATGTCGGCAATGCTGTGTTCATAGCCGCTTAGGATGAAGACGGCAATCCCCAAAAAGATGGCGGCGTATTTTCCAATGGCGTGTGGAAAGGAACGATAGCCTTCAACTGCAAGGAAAACAAAGATGTTGCACAAGAACCCCAGAATGAAAAGGGAACCAAGACTGTCCGCATTCTTGACGGCAATCAGGACGGCTGCGGCTTTTTGTGTAAAACTGAAAAGCCGCGTACCTGACAGCAGGAGGGCCATCAGGCCGGCACCAATAAAATTGCCCCCTAAGATGACTGGGTACTCCCAATAGCTGCGCCAAGACCGTTCCCGGGCATAGCAGACCTTGCCTGTAAAAAGATGGAACCGGCATTCACAGACCGCAAATAGACCAATCGTAAAGAGCAGGGCGCCCAAGGCCTTACTGGTCTGCTGTAAGTATACCGCCCCGCCAAGGCCGATGGCAAAGCCTGCGCAGACCGCGGAACGGAAAAGTGTGAAGGGACTCATTGACGCTCCTTTAGGCTTTGCGAACCGAAACATAAATGAGAGAAACCGGCTTTTTGAGGGCGAGGACGAAGGCATCTGACCTGTCATCGCTGACATAGAGCGTGTCCCGCGTCAAGGAGTGTTCATTCAGGGTACTTCCCGTGAGGTCCTTTGCGTCTATAAAGGGAACGTAAAGAAAGCGGAAATCGGCAAGACCAAATTTTTTTGACGCATTGATGACGCTATAGGCGGCATGCATGCCTTTTTTATACATGACATTGAAATCAATGGCTTTTCCGATGGAATGGGTATGGTAGGCTCCATCAAAAAAGTCTTCTTCCAGGGGGGCAAGGGTCACCTTTTCCCCTGTTTCTTTGTAGGTGAGGGTAAAGCCTCCTTCAAGGGGCGTAATGATGCGTTGGTAATCCGGCAGAAGGGTGAAATCGGATGCTTCAAGGTCTACCGTCGCGGAACTGATGCGAAGGTCAAAGCGACGTTCCTTGTAGGAGCCATCACGGGGAAATAGGTAGAATTCAGTTGTCGTTCCGCCCGACCAGGTCGTCGAAACGGCGTCTTTTCTGGAAATTACTGATACTGTCATCGGGACACCTCGTTTCTTTATGGTAACCATTGAAAAGCAGGAACAGCCCTGCTGTGCTGTCGCTTCCATGCTATTGTGGAACCGTCAAATTTTAGTCAAAAGAAGTTTTTTTCGCTTTTTTTATTTTTCAGACGTTTCTTTGTCGGTCCCATCATAGAATGAAGTCGTTCAGAAAAAAGCCGTCCCTTTGGGGAACGGACATAACAGGTAAAATCTTATGGAGGTGCTCAAATGGCTAAAAAGTTGGTTGAATTTGTTCCGAATTTCAGTGAAGGCCGTGACAAAGCAAAGGTAGAAAAGATTGTTGATGAAGCCCGCAAGATTTCCGGGCTGAAGATCCTGGATTATTCCAGCGACCCTGACCACAATCGTTCCGTTGTTACCATCATCGGGTCTCCTGAAGCGGTAACGGAAGCTGCCATCAATATGGCAAAGGTAGCCATTGGTTTGATTGATATGCGTGAACATCATGGGGCTCATCCTCGTTTTGGTGCCGTTGATGTTGTTCCCTTTACACCGGTTATGGGCGTAACCATGGATGAATGTGTCGAAATCGCCAACAAGGTCGGTAAGGCTTATGGTGAAATGGGCATTCCTGTCTATCTTTATGAAGATGCCGCTACGAGTGAAGGTCGGCGCAACTTGGCTACGATCCGCAAAGGCCAGTACGAAGGCTTCTTTGATAAGATCAAGGAACCGGAATGGAAACCGGATTATGGCCCCAGCGAAATGAACGCTGTAAGCGGTTGCTCCGCCGTTGGCGCCCGCGTTCCCCTCATTGCTTTCAACGTCAACCTGCATACGCCGGATGTTGAAATCGCTCAAGCCATTGCTAAGAAAGTCCGCAATATCGGCGGCGGTCTTCACTATGTCAAGGCCATTGGCCTGAAGCTGGAAGACCGCAACATGACCCAGGTTTCCATGAACCTTGTCAACTATGAAAAGACCGCTGTTTACCGCGCCTTTGAAATGGTCAAGATGGAAGCCCGCCGTTATGGCGTTGCCGTAGCTGGTTCTGAAGTCATTGGGACGGTTCCTATGAAGAGCCTGCTTATGGCAGCTGAGTACTATCTCCAAATCGAAAACTTCGATATGGACGAAATCCTTGAAAAACGTCTGCTTGATGCAGAAGAATAAGCGGCCCGTATCTAGGAAGGGGGAACTATCGTGTTTAGCGATATCGAGATTGCACAAAAAAATGTTATGGAGCCAATCAGTAAGATTGCTGAAAAACTGGACATCCATCCCGAAGAACTGGAACAATATGGTCACTATAAAGCAAAGATTTCCCTTGATGTACTGAAACGCTTGGAAAAGAAACCCAATGGGAAATTGGTCCTGGTAACGGCCATCACGCCCACCCCTGCTGGGGAAGGTAAATCCACAACGAGCATTGGCCTTGTCCAAGCCCTTAACAAGATTGGCAAAAAAGCCATCGTAGCACTCCGCGAGCCTTCCTTAGGCCCTGTGTTTGGAATTAAGGGCGGTGCTGCTGGCGGCGGCTATGCGCAGGTTGTTCCTATGGACGATATCAATCTGCATTTTACGGGGGATATGCACGCTATTACGGCTGCCAATAATTTGTTGTCTGCCATGATTGACAACCATATCCATCAAGGCAACGAACTGCGGATCGATGCCCGTCAGATTTCTTGGCGCCGCGTCATGGATATGAACGACCGAGCCCTCCGTCACGTTGTTGTCGGTCTAGGCGGCAAACCCTGCGGTTTTGTGCGCGAAGACGGGTTCATGATCACTGTTGCTTCCGAAATCATGGCTATCCTTTGCCTGGCCCATGATATTGAAGACCTGAAGGAACGCTTTGGCCGTATTGTCATTGGCCCGGACCTTGATGGGAACCCGGTCTACGTTCATCAATTGGGCTGCGAAGGGGCTATGGCCATGCTCATGAAGGACGCCATCAAACCGAACCTCGTCCAGACGCTGGAACATACGCCGGCTATCATCCATGGCGGTCCATTTGCGAACATTGCCCACGGATGCAACTCTCTTCTTGCTACCAAGATGGCTCTTAAACTGGGTGATATTACCGTTACGGAAGCTGGTTTCGGTGCTGATCTTGGCGCTGAAAAATTCCTTGACATCAAATGCCATTATGGCAATATGTATCCTGACGCGGTTGTCGTTGTTGCTACAATCCGTGCCCTCAAGATGCATGGCGGCGTCAAGAAAACGGAACTGTCCCAGGAAAACGTCCAGGCTGTCAGCGATGGGTTTACGAACCTTGCCAAACAGGTCGAGAATATGCGCGGCTTTGGACTGCCGGTCCTGGTTGCCATCAATAAATTCGCTACGGATACACCGGCCGAAATCGATATGCTCCTTAAGAAATGCGAAAGCTACGGTGTGGATGTCAGCCTCAACGAGTGCTGGGAAAAAGGTGGCGAAGGCGGTATCGACATGGCAAACAAGCTGGTTGATCTGCTCGAACATGATACGTCCAAACCGGTTGAACTCTACGATGTAAACGATACGATTCCGCATAAACTTGAAGCGATTGTGACAAAGGTCTATGGCGGTGATGGGGTTGATTTTACGCCTAACGCCAAGAAACAGATCAAACTGCTCGAAGATTGGGGCCTTGATAAACTGCCTATCTGCGTGGCCAAGACCCAGTACTCCCTCAGTGACAACCCGGCCCTTCTGGGGGCACCCAAGGGGTTCCGGATCACTGTCCAGGATGTCCGTGTTTCCAATGGGGCTGGCTTCATTGTCTGCCAGACAAGCAATATCATGGTCATGCCAGGCCTGCCGAAGAAGCCGGCTGCTCTCAATATGGACATCGATGCATCAGGCAAGATTTCGGGTCTCTTCTAACATAACAGTAGGAAACGAGGAATCAAGATATGGAATTAAAGAAAATGACGGTGGAGGGATTCGTCCAGGAAACGAGTTCTTCTTCTCCCGCACCGGGCGGCGGCAGCATTGCTGCCCTGAATGCGGCTTCTGCTGCAGCCCTCATCGAAATGGTCGCTCATCTGACCCTTGGCAAGGAAAAATATGCAGCTGTGGAAAAGGAAATGAAGGAAGTGGCTGAAAAAGCAGCTTCCCTCAAGAATCAATTCCTGGCCCTCATTGACGAAGACAGCAATGCCTTCAATAAGATCATGGCAGCCTTCAGGATGCCTAAAGGGTCGGACGAGGAAAAGGCTGTTCGCAGCAAAGCCATCCAAGAAGCCACTAAGGGCGCTGCTCTGGTTCCTTTTAAAGTTGGTGAAACGGCGAATGAACTCTTTGCCCTGGCTGATGTGGTCATTACGCGCGGTAACACCAATGCTGTCACGGACGGTGCCGTGGCTGCGATGAACACTCGGGCCGCTGTCCGCGGTGCCTTCCTTAATGTCAAGATTAATTTGGGAAGCATTAAGGACCAGACTTTTGTAGATGACCTTAATGGTAAAATGGCCGCCATCGAGAAAGAAGTCGATGGGAAGGAACAGGCCCTTCTTGGCAAAGTCAATCTCTAAAAATAAAAGAACTGCCGCAGTGGTTGCGGCAGTTCTTTTT
>NZ_AWUR01000042.1:0-72052 GCF_000468835.1 Acidaminococcus sp. BV3L6
TACAATTAAAGTGATCAAACAATAAAGAAAGTGAGTTGAATCCATATGCCTTTCCTAGATTATATCGAAAAATTAACAGGAATTAAAGAGGAATGGATTCAAAATTTAAAGGAAACGGAATCAGCCTTGGTTTTAGCGGTTCAGCTGCCGCCTCAAGAACACATCTGCCCTCATTGTAAGGCCGCTACAAGACGCATAAAGGGCTGCTATACGCGCCTCATTAAACATTTCCCACTTCTCCATAAAAAGTTGCATCTCCTGTATCGCCAGAGGCGCTATAGATGCAGCTGTGGTCACACAGTTAACGAGAAGGGCCCCTTTGCCTCTCCGTATTTCCAACCCTCTTCCTCGCTTCAACAAGTCATGCTCCAGGAGCTGCGTCAACACCTTTTTTCAAGAAGCGGCCAGACGATGCCATGTCAGCACCAGCCAGGTCATTCGCGTCTTTAATGAAGTCCATATTCCTCGTCCCAGTCACCTTCCCCGCGTGCTTTCCATCGATGAATGTAAAGGAAATGCCGCGGGTCAGAAGTATCAGGTCATCATCACTGACTCTGAAGCCAAGCGGATAATGGTCATTCTTCCGGCACGAACCACCAACGGCTTTACTGAAGGCTGCAACAATAAAATCAAGGTGGTAAAACGGATCTCATTTGGTCTGCGCAATTTTGAGCGCTTTCGTCATAGGATCTTGTACATTAACACACGCAACGAAAAAGGGCACGCACTATCTTTCGTGCATGTCCTCTTCAGGAGAGCATAGACACTTTAGCACCCCAAAATTTGACAAAGAACCGAAAAAATGGACGCCCTATTATCCGGCGTCCATGAAGCGATGGTTTGACAACTGGGATGTCATCTCACCAATTTTTAAATTTTCAACAGAGGTTCGTACGGTCTTTTATACCATGAATGCGATAGAGAGTTTGAATTCATCCTACCGCCGCTTGAATTGCCAGAGAAGCGTTTTCCCGAGTGCGCAGGCATTGCTAAAAACGTTATATCTTGCAACGTTTGAAGCCACTAAGAAATGGACTATGGCTATTAGAAACTGGGGCAAGGTCAGAGGCGAGCTGTCTATTATGTATCCAAATCGATTAATTCCGTAAGATTAGCGTATACAATTAGCATACGCTACTATATATCATAGAAGACCTTATTTACAGACTTTTCTTCATACCCTCCAGTAAAATAACCATAATTTTTGACGCATGCCTTAACACCCATGCAGATACCAACCAAAATTTCATTAATTTATATTTATCTGTTCATAAAACAATCAACTTTGTAAGCAACAGTATTCCAGAAATCAATAGTTGCTTTAGCATTTGGAACCGCTGCATCGAAACCATGGTAAACGCCCGGGATTACGTGCATTTCCGTATCAATCCCCTGAGAAATTAATTTATTGCCATAGCTGATGTCTTCATTTACAAAAAGATCTAAATCGCCAACATAAATCATGGCTGGCGGTAAGTCTTTTAAGTTTTTAGCAAAGGCAGGAGAATAATATTGACGCATTTTTTTAGGAATCTTTTTGTAACCGGCCAATTTTTTCCATGCAAACGCGTTAGTTTCGCGATCCCAGCAAACTTGGCCTGTGTACGGAGCATTATAAATGTCATCCTTACTGCCAGTACGGCTATCCAACATAGGATAAATCAAAATTTGTCCGTTGAGCTTTAGATTATCGTGATCGCGGTTGTAGAGAGCTAAAGCAGCCGTTAATCCACCACCGGCACTATCGCCCATGATTATAATTTTATCAGTGTTCAAGCCGTAGTTAGCACCGCTAGTCTTAACAAATTTTAAGCCTTTGTACGCATCCTCAAGTGCTGCAGGGAACGAAGCTTCCATTGAAGTTCTGTATTTTGGTGTTACTACTGCAACATTCATTCGGTCAGCCATCATTTGGTATTTAGGCATATTGTTATAAGCGCCACGCAACAAATATCCACCACCGTGAGAATAGTAAATAACAGGCAGGGCGGTACCGCTTTCTGTATTTTTAGGACGATAAATACGTAATTCAACATTGTCCGCATGTATTACTTCAGGAGTTATATTGGGGAAGGACTGAACAGGAGCTTTCATAAAAGCTTCTACATCTGCTTCATTTTCCATATGAAAGAGGAAGGTTGCAGCTTTTTCACGATATTCAGGTAAAATTTTATGCATGGAAGTGAGCTCAGCTGCAAAGCCTTGGGCTGTAATGATAAATCCGACAAAAAGAGGCAGTAATATTTTTGTCAATCTCATTTTTTACTCCTTTTAAATAGAAATAATTTTCACTTTATTTGTATTATACATAAATAACCATATATTATCAAGGTTCTTCACGGAAATTTGTGGAGTCATAGACAGATGGATATTGAAAAAGGACATCAAATTCTCCAAAATATAAGGTGACCAAACCAAAATAAAGGAGAATTGAGATATCCTCTATTTAGTACATTATTCAAGCAGACCTTTTTTGTCAAGACCCCAATTACCTTGTTTTCTTCCCTGAAGATCCTTTGGATGATTCCACGGCATGGGTGGTCACCGGCCAGAAACGTCATACCGATTTTCTCTGCCCTTGCTGCGGAGAGCCGATGCATGTCTATGGCACGTACCGAACCCGCCTAAGGACGGTGCCTATGCAGCCAAATGCCAGGCGCACTGTCCTTTTCGAGGGGTACCGCTTCCGGTGCCCTTGCTGTCAGGAAACGATTACGGAACTCAATCCGTACAGATGTCCTGGAACGAGAATCACCAAACGGGCCGCTGTGTAGATTAAATCACTGCTTTCCCAGGGCCTTACGATTGCCGGCGTGCAGAAGATAGCGGGCATCCATTGGGACACCATTCGCCAAGCTGAAGGAAAAGCGAATCGACGGTCTGGCAACCCCCGCCAAATGCCCTATTAACACAGGCCGATTGGAAGGATGCAACAACAAAATCACGGTTGCCAAACGAAATGCGTATGGGTACAAGAACGACAGATACTTTTTTACCTTGATTCGGTACCTGTCTTTACCTACGTATGATTTGGCATCCCCCAAAAATGCGTGAGGAACCAAGTTATAGCATAATTTTATGAATTTTTCTCCTCTCTGGTCATTGGTTGGAAGATTTTTATTTTCTGCCGGAATGACCATCACTACATCCCCTTAGGAAGTTAAAAAGAATAAAAAAGAAGATGGGGAACAAACAAAAGCTCTCCCTGTCTAATCTTACGATGATTTTGAGGACTTTCCCAATGGCTGGTGAAAAACAAAAAACTCCGATAGGCTCACCTATTCGGAGTTTTTTTTACTATTTTGAGCAATTCCTTGACGAGGGCACTGACGCGCGAACCAGCTGCGCGGCCTTGGGTCTGGGCAAGTACCCGGCCCATGACCTTTCCCATGTCCTTCATGGACTTGGCGCCGGTTGTGGCAATGACATCTTGAATCACTTTTTTCAGTTCCTCATCACTGAGCGGTTCGGGGAGATACTTCTTAAGAATCTCGATTTCCTCTTCGTTCTTAGCGACAAGGTCAGGACGATTGGCATCCTTGATTTCCTTGATGGTGTCTTCGCGCTGCTTGACTTCTTTCATCAAGACGGCCATGACGGCATCATCCGTAAGTTCGGTCTTTTCATCAATCTCTTTGTTCCGGACAGCAGCCCAGACCATACGCAGGACGGAAAGGCGTTCCTTACCGCTTTCCCGTTCTTTCATGGCGGTCTTCATATCCGTCTGCAAGAGTTCTCGTAAAGACATCACTAAAGCCCCCAAACGAATTATCTGGATTTGCGTTTTCTGGCAGCTTCAGACTTCTTTTTGCGTTTTACGCTGGGCTTCTCATAGTGTTCGCGTTTTCTCACTTCGGAGAGGACGCCGGCCTTCTGAGTCGCACGCTTAAAACGACGAAGCGCACTGTCAATGGATTCAGTTTTGCCAACTCTGATCTCAGTCATCTATATCCCTCCCTCCACGATCTCTTTCGGGAAGTGTAATTTAACATTAATACTCGGTTATTATACCGTAAAAGAGGGGTACCTGTCAACGATTTTAGAGCTTCGGCCAACCTAGTTCTTTACCGCCCAGGATATGGAAGTGCAAATGAGGAACTGTTTGGCCGCCTTCGGCGCCTGTATTGACAATGAGACGGAAGCCTTTTTCAGCAATTCCAAGTTTTTTTGTTACTTCCGGCAGGATTTTCTTTACATGAGCCACCAGTTCCACCGGCGCCGTAACGATATTTTCCGTGTGTTTCTTGGGAATGATGAGGACATGGATTGGTGCTATGGGACTAAGGTCATTGATGGCAATGACTTCATCATCTTCATAGACGCGGGGGCTTGGAATCTCACCGGAAACAATTTTACAAAATACACAATCACTCATAAAAAACACCTCTTTCTCTTGACGGGCGACGCTTGAGTGCGTCCCCTTCATCACTGACTGTCAGCAGGGTTCGGCAAGGACGCCATCATCAAAAAGGCCGGTTACGGCAACGGTCGTAAGGGTTCCCGTAAGGTCTTCTTTGGACTTAAGGTAGACCCGGACATAATTGGGTGTGAGACCTTCCCAAAGCCCTTTCCTGCCTATTTGTTCCCACAAGACGGGGTACTGGCGCCCAATGAGGGTCTTTCGGAAGATTTCATTTCCTTTGCGGTCCACTGCCTCCAAACGATGGACCCTGTCTTCCTTTTCCTTATTGGAAAGCTGGTCCTTCCGTTCTGCTGCCGGCGTTCCCTTGCGTTTGGAATAAGGAAAGATATGGATCTTGGCAAAGCCGCAGGCCTCAGCAAAGGTCAGGGTTTGGGCAAAGTCAGCTTCCGTCTCCCCCGGGAATCCGACTATGATATCCGTTGTAATGGCTACATCCGGAACAGCTGCACGGATCCTATCAATGAGCTCCTTGAAGCGGGCTGTGTCATAAGGCCGGTTCATCGCCTTTAGTATCTTATCGCAGCCAGATTGAAGAGGCAAATGAAGATGGCAGCAAAAACGCGGATCTTCCTGCATGAGCCGAAGGAGCTCCGGCTGGACTTCCACCGATTCCAAGGAGCCTAAGCGCAGACGGCACAGGGCCGGTACAGAAAGGGCAGCGCTAACGGCATCGGAGAGACGCTCGCCATTTGCCGTCTCCTTACCATAACAGCCAAGATGGATACCAAGGAGAACGACTTCCTTATACCCTTCTTCTGTAAGGTGCTCCACTTCGCGGCGGATACTTGATAGCGGTCGGGAACGCAGATGACCTCTTGCATAGGGGATGATGCAGTACGAGCAGTACTGATCACAGCCTTCCTGAATCTTTAGGAAGGCCCGGTCACGGCTGTCATCGACAGAAGCCGCAAGATCTTCAAATTCACTGCCTACAGGCAGGTCAAGGACGTCATTGACGGGCGCCGCGTCCCGCTCACCGAGGCGCTCTTCCACAAGCTCAACGATGCGGGCCCGGTCACGGTTGCCGACAAGCAGGTCCACGCCCTCAAGGGCCGCAACCTCTTCCGGCGCCGTCTGGGGATAACACCCTGTAACGACTATGAGCGGTTTGGGATCACGTTTGATGGTACGGCGGATCATGCGCCGGGATTTCCCCTGCCCCATATTGGTGACGACGCAGGTATTGATGAGACAAATATCACTGGCTTCTCCAAAAGGAACGATTTCATAGCCAGCTTCACGGAAAAGTTTTTCCATGGAAGCCGTATCGGACTGGTTCACTTTGCAGCCCAGAGTATAAAAACTGATGCTGTGCTTCACACTTAACCTCCCAGGTTTCCGGTTTCGTATTGGATAGCCGCAAGGGCCGCAAGAGCCGCGGTTTCCGTGCGCAGGATGCGTGGTCCAAGGCTGACAGACTGCCAGTCATGGGCAGCAGCAAGATCAAATTCATCCCCTGAAATACCGCCTTCAGGCCCAATGAGAAGAGCAATAGATTTTGCATCAGGAGTCTTCTGAAGAGTCCTGCGCAGGCTGCCTTCTTCCTCGACTTCGTAGGCCATGAGCTTTAGGTCCGCTTCACAGGAAGTCAGGGCGAGCGCTACCGGCAGAGGGGCCTTGATAACAGGGACGATATCCCGCTTGCTTTGCTTGGCCGCTGCCTCAGCAATCTTTTGCCAGCGCTCCAGCTTTTTGGCAGCTTTCCCCTCGTCGAGGCGAACGACACAATGAGCCATACTGACAGGTTGGATCTCCGAAATACCCAGTTCAATGGCTTTTTGGATGATCCATTCCATCTTGTCCTGCTTGGGAAGCCCCTGATAGAGGGTGACCCTCACTGTCGGTTCGTGGTTTTCTTCAAGGATCCGTACTGTTTCAAGGGTGACGGCATCTTTGGAAAAGGCCGTAATTTTCATAACGGCGGCAATCTGGTCAAGGCTTACGATTTGAACCTCGTCCCCTACTTTCATGCGCAGGACATGGCCCATGTGATGGGCATCCTGGCCTGTCACTTCCAGGGTATCGGCAAAGGGTTTGCCTAAAAAGAAACGGTACACGTCAGGCATCCTTTCTCATGGTGATTGCGGTCCAACCAGCACGGTTTTTAACATCAAGGACAGTAAAACCATGTTGCCGAGCCGCTTTTTCCACATCGCAAAGGCGCTCCTTGATGACGCCCGAGGCGAGGAAGAGCCCGCCTTGACGGAGCTTTTTGAATGCATCGGGAAGGAGCGTGATGATGATGTCAGCAATAATGTTTGCCACAATGAGATCGGCCTTTTCATCGGCATCATCGAGGAGATTGCCCTTTTTGACCGTAATCCGGTTGGAAAGGTGATTTTTGGCAATATTTTCCTTGGCCACTTCCACAGCCTTGCCGTCAATATCAATGGCATGAATGGAACGCGCGCCCATAAGCGCGGCCGTCATGGCAAGGATCCCGCTTCCTGTACCGACGTCATACACATCGATATTGGGCGTGACCAGTTCCTCAAGGCGTTCGATACACATCCGCGTTGTAGCATGCGTTCCCGTACCAAAGGCCATACCGGGATCAAGTTCGATGACTTTTTCTTCCGCCGTCGGGGTATAGCTTTCCCAATCGGGTTTGATGACAATCTGACTGCCGATCTTCGTCGTATGGAAATACTGCTTCCATTCATTGGCCCAATCTTTTTCACTCACCTTACGGAAGCGGAGCTGACCTATCTGGAAGCTGCCAATTCTCTTTTCTATCTCTGACAAGCCTTCCTTAATGGTGGAAAGGCGTCCGGACAGTTCTTCATCTTCAGGATAATAGGCAGAAACGGTCACAATCTCCGTTTCTTCCGGCATGGGAAGGTCACACAGTTCCCACGTTGTATGTTCCTTGAGCTCCTTGAGGAGCAGGGGATCGTCTATTTCAACTCCGTTACGGGCGCCGGCTTCACAAAAAAGATTGGCTGTTGCTTCGACGGCTTCACGGGTTACACTGATGCTGACTTGCTGCCAAGTATCCATTTGCTTCATCCTTTCTTTGTTATCAGCTCATTATACCACAGGTAGGGCGCTCCGTCATACAGCCGAAAAAAAAGACCAGGCCCTCAGTCCTGGTCTTTTTTGCGGTCTCGATTATACCACGCGTTCACTTTTTGGCTGTAATATTCAGCTTCCTTTTTACGGCGCCATGCGTCTCGTTCATCGCAGATGGCAAGCATTTCATCAGCAATGTCCTCAGCCGAAGCCGGCTGATTGTGCGCGACATAAAGGGCCAAACGGCGGATGCTTTTTTCAGAGCCCAAATTTGCAGCAAGCAGACGTCCAAATTCAGCAGGGTGACCCAGCAGGACAACTTCTTTTATAAGACGCTCCGTCCAGTATTCCACTTCATTTGTCATATGAGGCTCCTTAGCATTTGCTGGACCAAGTCCGTGGGTAAAAAAGCAGCAGCATGGGGAGCAGTTCCAAACGGCCAGCGAGCATATCAAAGATCAGGACCAACTTGGAAAAGTCTCCATATACGCCAAAGTTACGGCTCGGACCCACTTCTGCAAGTCCCGGTCCGATATTGTTGAGGGTGGCCGCAACAGCCGTAAAGTTGGTCGTAAAACTAAAGTTTTCGAGACTGATGGCAAGCACGGAAAGACCAAAGACAAAGAAATAACTCGTCAAATAGACATAAAGGGAACTGAGGACCTTGCGGTCCACGGTCTTCTTGTCCATCCGGACACACTGTACACCATGGGGATGAATGATTTGGCGCAGTTCCTGCTTG
The DNA here is from genome assembly GCF_000468835.1 of Acidaminococcus sp. BV3L6. NCBI lineage: Bacteria > Bacillati > Bacillota > Negativicutes > Acidaminococcales > Acidaminococcaceae > Acidaminococcus > Acidaminococcus sp. BV3L6. The sequence goes on from NZ_AWUR01000042.1 coordinate 8,178, forward strand.
ATACTCTTCATGACAAGGACAACGCGGCTGACTTTGACGCCGCCCCCTGTTGATCCGGCACAGGCTCCGATGATCATGAGCATGACAAGGATGGTTTTGGAAAAGCTTGGCCATAGGTCAAAGTCCACCGTTGAAAACCCTGTCGTCGTAATGATGCTGCCGACTTGAAAATAGGCCACGCGCAGGGCTTCCTCAAAATTGCCATACCGCGGTTCAATCTGCCAGGTAATGGCAAGGCCGGCACAAAGGATGATGGCAAGATACGCCCCCACTTCTTCCAGATGGAAGGCTTCATAGAAATTCTTTGTCAGAAGCAAGTAATAGAAACTGAAATTGACGCCAAAGGCAATCATAAAAATGGTGATGATCCACTGCTGAAAGGGCGTATACTCAGCGCAGCTGCTGTTGAGGACCCCGAAGCCCCCCGTTCCCGCCGTGCCAAAAGTAATGCACAGGTTATGGAACCAGTTCATCCCAGAAAAAGCCAAGATGGCAATCATGAGAAGGGTCATACCAAGATAGATACGGTAAAGGACGATGGCCGTGTTCTTTACACGGGGCACGAACTTTGATACATCAGGACCGGGGCTTTCCGCTTTCATGAGATTGATCTGCGTACCACCGCTGCCTGAGGGGATCATCATGAGAATGAAGACCAAGACGCCCATCCCGCCAATCCAGTGGGAAAAGCTCCGCCAAAACAGGCTTGTATGAGAGAGCGCCTCCACATTGGCCAATATGGAAGAACCTGTCGTCGTAAACCCTGACACAATCTCAAAAAGGGCATCAAGAAAAACCGGAATCTCACCGGTAATGACAAAGGGAATTGCTCCATAAAGGGAAAGGACAACCCAAGAAAGCCCAACGGACACAAAGCCTTCGCGCTGATAGATGGCGGGATTGGCAATCTTTTTGCGGGAAAGGAGCCAGCCTGCCGCTATGGCCCCGACTCCCAGGGCAAGATAGACCAGGCCCTGCCACTCCCCATAAATGAGGGCAATGAGGCAGGGAAGCAGCATTAAGAGGCCTTCCGTACGAAGGACCCAGGAAAGGATCCTTCCAATCACAGCATAATTCATGGCCTCACCCCACTATTTTAAAATATTATAAATATCGTGGAACCCGATATGGGTTGTTACGACAATGACCGTATCCCCAATCCGGAATTCATCCTGACCGCCTGGGATAATCAGCCTGCCGCCGCGCAGGATTCCAGCAATGATGACACCGTCCTTGATTTTCATATCGACGAGCTTCTGCCCGGTCACCAAGGAATCCTTATCAATGAAAAATTCCATGGCTTCGACGCGCCCATTCATAAGGCGATAAAGGGTTTCCACATTGGACTCCATGCTGTTGCCGGCAGCCCGGACATACTGCACAATCTTTTGGGCCGTAATCTCCTTCGGATTGATGACGCTGTCCAGATGAAGGTTATCCAAAAGTTCCCCAAAATCGACATGATTCAGCTTTGTGACAACCTTTTTCTTCACACGGTTCATGACGTAAAGGGAAAGGATGGCGTTAACTTCATCGATGCCCGTGCAGGCCACAAAGCCGTCCATATTTTCCAGATGTTCCTCATCAAGCAGTTGGCGGTCCGTTCCATCCCCACAATCGACAGTTACATCGGGCAAGGCATCCACAAGCTCTTCGCAGCGTTTCATATCCTTTTCGATGATGGCCACGTGGATATTGCGGCTGGAAAGAAGCTTGGCCAAATAATAGCTTGTAGCTCCGCCGCCGACAATCATGACGTTTTCCGCTTTGTTTGTCTTGACACCGATTTTGCGGAAAAATTCCTCGACATCGCTGGGCATAGCCATGATGGTCAGGATGTCGCCGCTCATGATGACTGTATCCCCGTTAGGAACAATGATTTCACTATTGCGTTCAATGATGCAGATAAGCAGATTATTTGTCGTCAGCTGCGCCAACTGCTTTAAGGAAATCCCAATGAGCATGGACCGCTGGGGAACGCGGAAGCGCAGCATATCGATTCGGTCCTTGGCAAAGCTGAAGATATCAATTGCCGTAGGAAAATTAAGGAGCCGCGTCATTTCCTTGGCAGCTTCCAGTTCCGGATTGATGGTCATGGAAAGATTCAGGCCCTTTTGCAGGAAATGGCTTTCCTCCGAATAATGCGGGCTCCGCACACGGGCAATGGTGTGACAGCCGCTATTATTGAGTTTGGCAATGACGCAGGTCAAAAGATTGACTTCATCGCTTTCCGTCACGGCAATAAGCATATCCGCATGCTTAAGATCGGCCTGCCGCAAGACGTTGAAACTTGAGCCGTTGCCTATGATACCCATGACGTCGTAGTTGGTCGAAATATGGTGGATGAGGTCCGCATTGGTATCAATGACGGTCACATTATTGTTTTCCTTGATAAGCTGCGTAACGATATTTCGTCCCACCTTACCGCAGCCGACAACGATAATTTGCATTTTGTTCTCCCCCACAGCAAATCTAAAAGCGTATCAATCTATTATATAACGGGCCTTTCCAAAAAGCCATATGATTGTACCATTTCATACACTTTCTTTTCCAGCAAGACGCCGAGCCACAAGTTCGAAAAAGAGGCAGCCTAAAAAGGAGGTCGCCCATTGCATGCTCCCATAGAACAGAAGAAACCGCCAGACGAGTTGAGGGCCGACCTGAAAGAGGGAGCTCACGGCAAAAAGCCCCGCTGTCATACAGGATGCCTTGAAAAGCGGGGCAATCAAGATACGAAGGCGCGCACGCTGCGCTTCTTTACAGAAAAAAGCGTAAGCCGCGTTTGAGAAAAAGACCACAGGAATCATGAAGGGAAGGGCCAGATGACCTTGCATAAAGGCCACTGCAGGCAGGGCCGCACTCATGGCCCAGATTACGGCAGGCGCCGTAAAGCGCCCCGCAAGGACCAGGGACAAATTGACAAGGCTCCCGATGATGAGCGTCATCACAAAAGGCGGCAAAGGCAGCAAAATACGCAGCTGCTGCACCATAAGAGCGAAAGCCAAAAAAAGGCTCCCCCGCGCAAAAGCCTGCATCGTATGATGGTTCATAGGGATCCCTCCTTTCTTATTTTCATTGTAGCAAGGCAAGGTCCATCTGACCAGTTGATTTTTTCGATGGCCTTTTCCCTTTGGGTATATTATAATTGATAAGTTAAGGAAACACCGTTTAGAGGAGCTCTTTTATGAAAAAACGAAACATTATCTTTGACCATTTGCGCGCCCTTTCCATGCTGGGCGTCGTTGCCATCCACGTCGGTGACCTTGTCATGCAGTCCGGTACACCATGGAACTGGCTCTACCTTTTGTGTGAAGTGCTGAGCCGCTACAGCGTGCCCACCTTCTTTTTTATCTCCGGCTACGGACTTTTTTATTCCCATCCCTTGGAAAAGCCCTTGGAGTATAGGTCCTTTATCAAGAAAAGATTCAAGAGCATCGGGATTCCCTATGTAGTGACGAGCCTCTTTTATATGGGTGTCGCAAGTCTCATGGCCCGAAACCTTGCCATGTGGCATCCCAAATACGTGCTTTTCACCCTCTTTTTTGGACTGGGAAATTATCACATCTATTTTCTCGTCATCCTCATGTGGTTCTATCTGCTCTTTCCCCTATGGAGAAGCCTCATGAAAAAGATGGAAGCCATGGGCCTTTATCTGAGCCTATCCATCCTGTTTATCTTAGAGCTTTTCTTATACCGGGTCAGTGCCCACTTCTGGGCCTATCCCCAATGGGTTGTCGATACGCCCCTTCTGTATGACCTGCTCCAATACAGGCTGAACTATTTTCCCTTCTTCTATCTCTTTGTCTTTATGATGGGCGGCGTCATTGCCCGTCATTATGAGGCCTTCCTTACCTTCATCAGAAAATGGAAAAAAGTCTTGGGCGCGGCTTTTGTGCTATCTGCAAGCTGCAACACGCTGATCTTCTACCGCTGGATCCTCATCCATCACATGCCCCTTGAGGATACGACGAATGCACTGCAGCAGCTTTCCACACCGGGCCTGACCTATACAGTCATCTTCATCCTCTTTGCCAGTGCCATTCTGGACCGCTATCCTGAAGGAAAACTGCCTTTATTGGAAAAAATATCGGATCGTTCCTTTTATATCTACCTCATCCATCCCTTCTTTCTCGACCAATTAAGCTACTGGATCGATCGAGCCATCGTTCCCTTTGACAGATTCCCCATGCCCGTCTTTTACGTGCTCCTTGTCACGGTCTCCTATGTTGCGGCCGGTCTTTTGCAACGCGTCGTCCCGCCCCTTAAAAGAAACCTTCTGGCACGTTTACCCAATAAGGCATAAAAATCTCCCAGCAACTTCCAATCATGGATTTGTTGGGAGTTCTTTTTTAGAGGAAAAGAGCCAAAAAGGGCACCGTCACGAGACTTGTCACGGTTGACGTAAAGACACAGGCAGAAGCAAATTCCGCATTGGCCCCATATTTTGCAGCAAGGATGGCCGTCGTAGACCCGATAGGCATTCCCGTAAGGATGGTTGCGACCGCCGTCAGAAGGGGATCGATGTGAAGGCCGCGAAGGCTAAGAAGGAGCACCAACGGCATGAAAAGCTGACGGATAGCGGATAGAAGCAAAGCCTTGCCCGATAGGAAGTTCTTTAATGGAATCTCTGCCAAAATCATCCCCACAATGATCATGGCAAGGGGCGTCGTGCATTCACCCAAGGCGTGGATTGCACTCACGGCAACCAGCGGCAGGTCGGGTTCAAAGAGCATCCGCAGGAGCCCCAGTTCTACGGCAATGATGCCCGGGTTGAATAGGACCCTCTTTATACGCTCCCAGCGCGGTGCCGTCGTAAAAAGGCTGATGCCCGCACTCCACATGAGGATCCTTGTAGGGATGATGTAGAGGCTGGCATAAAAAAGACCATCCAGCCCATACCCATTTTCAATAACCGGCAGACCGGCAAAACCGGAGTTACTGACCAGCGTCCCGTAGCGCATGATAGGAATTTCATCTTTTTTACAGAACCGAAAGGCTACGTTGCTGATTATGAGTGAAAGGACTTCCACAGAAGAGGCGACAAAAAGGCTCAGGAGCCCTTTTTGCAGCGTTTCAACTGTCAAGGTAATCTGGAAGGACTCAAAGATCATGCACGGCAGGGTAACAAGGATGACAAATTCCGTAAAAGCATCCCGCGCCTCCGCTTTGAGGATTTTCCCTTTACGCAGTCCATAGCCAATGGCCATATAGACAAAAAGCAACATCTGGATGGAGAGCATCTGCCAAAAGCCTTCCACATTCTTCACCTTCCTCCATTTTAATTCTATTGTAGCAGATTGGATTCCAAGAAAACGGGAAAAGCGGCCATTGCCTTCTTTTTAAATTCACGAAAGGGCCTTAGTATTTTTAAGAATAACCAAAACAGCGCCACGGAAAAAAGCCTCCGTGACGCTGTTTGTAAAGTTTTTTTAATCCATCAATGCGCTTTTTATTTGACGTTGATTTTCCCGGCATAGACCGTACCGGACTCCACGTCAAGGGTCACCACATCGCCATCTTCCAATTCCTTCATGGCTCCAGCGGCCCCAACAATCACAGGGATTCCGAAATTGATGCCCACAATGGCCGCCGGCGAGGTAAAGCCCCCTTCTTCAGCAATGATGCCCGCTGATTGGGCCGCTTTGGCGCCCATTTCGTTTTCAAGGGCGGAACAGACAAGAATGGAACCCTCTTTTATTTTATCGACATCACTGAGATGCTCCACGCGGACCACTTCGCCCGTAACGGATTTACGGCCAATGCCCTGCCCTTTGACGACAATTTCACCGACATTGACAACCTGAATAAGGTTCGTACTTCCTACTTTCCCCACGTTCTTACCAGCCGTGACAATGACCGAATCCCCTTTCCGGACAAGACCTGCATTTCTGGCTTCGTTGACGGCAAGGTCAATGAGGGCATCCGTATTGGGTTTATTGAGGCCTTTAAGGGGAACGACGCCCCAATAAAGCGCCATGCGGCGCAGGCTCTCTTCTTTCGGGGAAACACCGACTACCATGGCGTGGGGACGATATTTGGCAACCATGCGGGCCGTGTATCCAGATTCCGTAATGGACAGGATCACGTTGGCATCAAGTTCCTGAGCAATCTGCACCGTGGCATGGGAAATAGCGTCCGTCATCTGGACCTGTGCCCCAATGCCTTTATGTTTAAAGACATTCACATAGTCAAGGGAAGCTTCCGTCCGTTTGGCAATCCGGCTCATGGTTTCCACGGCTTCGACAGGATAGGCACCGGAAGCGGTTTCACCGCTCAGCATGATGGCATCGGTCCCGTCATAGATGGCATTTGCCACATCACTTGCCTCAGCACGCGTGGCATGGTAATTTGTGATCATGCTCTCAAGCATTTGGGTTGCCGTGACGGCAGGTTTGCCAGCTGCATTGCATTTTGCGATGATCTGCTTTTGGACAACAGGAACATCTTCCATAGGAATCTCGACACCCAAATCACCACGGGCGACCATGACACCGTCGACAACTTTCAGGATTTCATCGATGTTATCGACGCCTTCCTGGTTTTCAATCTTGGCAATGATGCCCATATTGGAGCCGAGGCTCTCCAGAAGGCGCCGGATCTGCATGGCATCATCGGCGCTGCGTACAAAGGAGGCTGCAATATAATCCATTCCCGCATTTGCCGCAAAGGTAATATCGGACACGTCTGCTTCCGACATAAAGGGCAGCTTCAAGATAGCCCCTGGCACAGCGACACGCTTACGGGAAGAAATCTCCCCGCCGTTGGTGACCGTTGTATGGATTTCAGTATCCGTCGTTGATTCTACCCGAAGGGTCAGTTTCCCATCATTCAGAAGGATCGTATCACCTTTTTTCACCTCTTGGGGAAGACCGCTGTAGTTTACATGGGCTTTTTCCGCTGTGCCCTCGCAGGCTTCTGCAGTCAGTGTAAAGGCGTCCCCGTCCTTCAGTGTCACCTTGTCCCCCTTAAACAGGCCCAGGCGCATTTCCGGTCCCTTTGTATCGCCGATAAAACCGATGACACGGCCTGTTTCGGCAATGGCTTCCTTCAAAAGGGCCAATCGTTTGGCACATTCCTCATGGGATCCATGGGAAAAGTTGAAACGAGCCAAATCCATGCCGCTTTCAATCATCTTGACAAGGATCTCTTTTCTGTCCGTTGCCGGACCCAAAGTACAAATAATCTTCGTTTTTTTCATGGTAAGAACTCCTTTATCTTGACCTTTCTTCCCACCGGGGAGAGTCTTTGGTGTTGTATTCATCCATCCCTGTAAAAAAGCCGTCATCCCAGGAAATAGATCGTATAGCCCACAAGCCGCGGTGCGCATGGATTGCCCTCGCAAGGAAGGGGAACTTTCCATCCAGAACAGGATCGGTACGGAACCAATCCAGGTAAAGAATGAGGACCTTCTCCTTAGCCATCCAGCAAGTGACATTTCCTGAAACCGGCTCATTTCATTGTACTACAAAGAAAGTAGCGGGGCAAATCCCTTTGACCAGAAAAGGGCAATCTCTTGACCTTCTTTTTTCGAGAGAAAACGCAAGAAGCCCGGGCCAAAAAGGCTCGGGCTTTACGAAACTTCATAGGAGTGCCGCTAATTAGGATTCCTTGAATTCCTTGATCTTCTGGGTGAGCAGAGGCAGGACTTTCAGGGCATCGCCAACGATACCATAGCGGGAGATTTCAAACATCGGAGCATCCGGATCCTTGTTGATGCAGACGATGGTATCAGATTTACTCATACCTGCTTTGTGCTGAACAGAACCGGAAATACCGCAGGCGAAGTAAATCTTCGGCGTAACGGTCTTACCAGACTGGCCAACTTGGCGAGGATGTTCGATGAAACCTTCATCGACAGCAGCACGGGAACCGCCAACTGCACCGCCGAGCACATGGGCCAGATCCTGCAGGAGGGCAAAATTTTCTTTGGCTTTCATGCCGCGGCCGCCGGAGCAGACGAACGGAGCATCATCGATGGCCATTTCACCTTCGGTGACGACCGGATCTCTTCTCAGGACTTCAACGCGGTCTTCAATCTGATGTTTCAGGGTATATTCAACAACTTCACCTTTATGGGAAGGATCAGCTTCCGGAGCCTTGAAGGTCTTCGGACGGCAGGTCCCCATCTGAGGACGGTCTTCTTTGCAGAGGATCGTGGCCATGATGTTACCGCCAGCAGCCGGACGGGTCCATTCAACAAGTCCGTCTTCTTCGACGTCCAGAATGGTGCAGTCTGCACACAGACCGGTACGTTCACGGGCAGCCACGCGAGGACCAAGGTCACGGCCATCATTCGTAGCGCCGATAAGGATGGCGTTAGGACGATATTCAGTAATCAATTCTGCGAAAGCGTTGGTGTAAAGTTCCGTGGAATAATGAGCAAACTTTGGATCACGGACAACGTAAACAACGTCAGCGCCATGAGCGATCAGGTCTTGAGGGATGTCTTTCGGATCATCAATCAGGAGGACAGCCCCAACACGCTGATGGCACTTATCGGCCATTTTTCTAACTTCGCCGAGCAGTTCGTATACGACATGAACGGGTTTACCTTCGTAATGTTCGCAATAAACCCATAAATCTTTTTCGTTACCGGTTTTCTTAGCCATTGTTATCCCTACCTCACTTCGTAATAATCTTGTCAGCGATCAGCTTGTTGACCAGCTTATCGACAGCAATTGCAGGATCTTCATCGTTGAAGATTTCGCCATGGACCTGCGTAACTTTCGGAGTGAAGCTCTTCATGACCTGAGTCGGGGAGCCGGCTTTACCGATGATGCTGTGGTCGATTTGGAGATCGTCAGCGCTGTAAACAGGAACCTGGGTCTTTCTGGCTTTCATCTTGCCTTTGATGCTGGCAAAACGAAGTTCAGGGCTGCGCATAACCGTAACGACGCAAGGCATCTTCATAGCCAGGGTCATGGACGTATTTTCGTTGTCGCGGTCAACAACGACTTTATCATCTTTGACCTGAACTTTCAGGGCAGCCGTAACCTGCGGCAGATCCAGATGTTCAGCAATTTCAGGACCAACCTGTGCCGTATCACCATCAATAGCCTGACGGCCGCACATAATGAGATCAGGAATCCCAAGATGTCTGATGGTTTCAGCCAGGGCAGCACTCGTAGCAAGCGTATCAGCGCCGCCGAAAGCTCTGTCACTGACGAGGATAGCTTCATCAGCACCGACAGCAAGGCAATCCTTCAGGACGGATTCAGCATGGGGCGGTCCCATGGTGATGACCGTAACCTTGGCACCCATGGAATCTTTGATTTCCAGAGCCGTTTCCAAAGCATACTGGTCATACGGGTTCATGATATTGGTGACACCGTCTCTGACGAGGTTGTTGGTAACCGGGTCGATTTTCATTTCGGCGGTATCCGGTACCTGTTTAACACATACAAAGATGTTCATTACAAAGCGACCTCCTAAAAACTTGAAATATTCAATCCATACCGCTTTATTGTAACACGGAGACCAGCGTCATGCAAGTTAGAAGGCTCTTATGAGCGGAGGAATGGTCTTTATTTTTATTTTCTTTACAAAATTGAGAAAATTTACGTTTTATATCCGCATTCATTGTCCACTTGTAACGCACATCTTGGTTATTTTGCCCAATCTTGTGAGAATCGGCAAAGAGAAAAGCTCTGATTTTACTGAACTCATTGAAGTTACATATAACATTTAACTTATGAAGTATTCCTTCTAAACGACAGGAAAGAAATGAAAAAGAGGCATGGAGACTCATTTTTCTCCCTCTTCCTCTTCTTTTGTCCTATAAGAAAAGCCCCCCCTATTCCTGATTGGCCGAAGAGGGTCCTTCCATTGAACCTCTTCCGCTAACAGAAACGGGAGATTCCAGAGAAGGATAAAAATGGTCCCTGTCAAAATCGCAGGGACCATAATGAAAAGTCATGACTCAGCGGAGGCCATCCTCCCCTAGGACCCTTTTGATGGCGTCGGTAAATCCCGGTGCCTTCCCGTCCACCCAGAACTGGGGCCGCGTACGGATCACTTGCCGGGTCTCTTCCACATGAAGATAGACAGGATTTTTCCCATGAAAGGCGCTGAAAATGGCGCCCAGCTGGGCTTGGACATCGGGCGTGTTGCGCCCTTTGCCAATGAAAAGGTGAATTTCCTTTTCACGCTCCCGCAAAGGTTCAATGCGATTGGCAAATAGGCGCGGTGTCTCTTCGTCAAATTTCAGCATGCCTGTAATGGCGACAGGCTGATCTTCCTCAATCTGGCTGCGGCACTCCCCATACGTACGGGGAAAGGCAATGACGCCGATGCTGCCAGTCAAATCTTCCAGCATAAAGGTCGCCATGCGCTCCCCCTTTTTCGTTGAGCGGATGCGGACACCTGTAATGAGGCCGCCAACGGTCACGCGTTCGCCGTCATGATAGTGTTCCTCCGTGCAACGGGCAATACCGGTCATGGACGAAAGGACCTTGCGGAACGCGTCCAAGGGATGGCCCGTGACGTAAAATCCGATGAGTTCCTTTTCAAGACGCAGGACTTCGTCCTTAGGGATTTCCGGCAGGTCCGGGATGGGAATGGCCGCCGCGCTCTGCCGCGTATCGCCGCCAAACAGGGAAAGCTGCCCTGTCATGCGGTCATGCTGGTCCTGGGCCGCCGCGTCAAGCGCCCGGTCCATGATGGCAAGAAGCTGCCGGCGACGGTAACCAAAGGTATCCATGGAACCGCTCTTGATGAGGTTTTCCACGACCCGCTTGTTGACCTTGGTCAGGTCTACCCGGCTGGCGAAGTCAAAAAAGTCCTTGAAAGGCCCATGGCTTTCCCGTTCCTTGAGGATAACGGCTACAGCCGTTTCCCCGACGCTCTTGATGGCGCCAAGGCCAAAGCGCACATTATCGCCATCAACGGAAAAAGCGGCTTCACTGGAATTGATGTCAGGCGGCAGGACCTTGATGCCCATATCGCGGCAGACACTGATATACCAGCTGACTTTTTCCGCCACCGTGATCACGCTGTTAAGGAAGGCCGCCATATATTCCACCGGATAATTGGCTTTAAGATACGCTGTCTGGTAGGCCACAAGGGCATAGGCAGCAGAATGGGATTTGTTGAAGCCATAACCAGCAAAGTGCTGCAGCAGGGCAAAGATTTCTTCCCCCAGCTGACGGCTGATCTGGTGCTCCCTTGCCGCGCCGGCAAGGAATTTTTCCTTCATGCTGTCAAGGAGCTTTGCCTTCTTTTTTCCCATGGCACGGCGCAGGATATCGGCTTCGCCCAAGCTGAAACCGCCGAGCACGGAGACAATCTGCATGACCTGTTCCTGATAAAGGATGACGCCGTACGTATCGGCTACAATGGGTTCCATAAGGGGATGCAGGACCCTAGCCGTGCGCTTTCCATGACGGCCGGCAATGAAGTCCTCCGCCATACCGCTTCCTAAGGGACCCGGTCGATAAAGGGCCACAAGAGGGATGAGATCGGCCATGGATTCCGGTCCCAGTTCCTTCATCAGTCGGGTCATCCCGTCTGATTCCATCTGAAAGACGGCCGCCGTATCACCTGCGCAGAGCATCTGACAAGTTTTGGGATCTTCGAGGTCAATATGGTGGATATCAAGCTTGATGCCCTGATTCTTTTCGATCATCTTCACCGTATCATCAATGACAGTGAGGGTCCGGAGCCCCAAAAGGTCCATTTTAAGAAGGCCTAAGGCCTCGGAACAGTCCTTGTCATACTGGGTACAGATATATTCATGGTCATCATCGCTTGTCGAGGTAATCTGGAGCGGGACATAATTGGTCAGTTCTCCCGGCGTAATGACAACCCCGGCCGCATGGGTCGACGTATGACGCGGCATGCCTTCGACACGGCCGGCAAAGTCCATGAGCTGGGCAATGCTGGGATCGTTCTGGACGAGCTGCTGGAGATCCCGGCTTCCTTCAAGGGCACTTTTAAGGGTTGTCCCCGGTGTGTTGGGAATAAGTTTATTGACCTGCCCGACAACGTTCAAGGGAACTTCCATCGAACGGCCTACATCCTTGATTGCCGCCTTGGCCGCCAGGGTCCCAAAGGTGACAATCTGGGCCACGTGGCTTTCTCCGTATTTACGGGCCAGATAGTCCACCACCAAATGGCGCTTCACATAACAGATATCCGTATCAATATCCGGCATGCTCACGCGTTCCGGATTAAGAAAACGTTCAAAGATGAGGTTATATTTCAAGGGATCGATGTCCGTAATGCCTGTAAGGTACGCAACAATGCTTCCGGCGGCACTGCCACGGCCCGGACCAACGGGTATATCATGGGTCCTGCAGTAATTGATGAAGTCCCAGACAATAAGGAAGTAACCTGAATAGCCCATCTGACGGATGATACCAAGTTCATAGTCCATCCGCTTTTGAGCCGATCCATCATCCTTGGGATAGCGCTCTTGAAATCCTTTGACGCAGAGCTTTTTCAGATACGCATCCATACTCGTCTCCCCTTCGGGAAGTGGGAATTCAGGAAGGAGAAGATGCCCAAATTCAAGGGTGAGATCACAGCGGTCCGCGATTTCAAGAGTATTGTCAAGAGCCTCTGCCTCATCAGGGAAAAGAGCTTCCATTTCGCTTCGGCTCTTTAGATAATAGGAGTCGTTATTAAAGCGCATGCGCTGCGGGTCAAGATAGCGGGCATTGGTCTGGATACACAGGAGGATATCCTGACCCTTGGCATCGTCCTGATGGACATAATGGAGGTCATTTGTAGCAACAAGCTTCACGTTATATTTGCGGGCCAGGTGATGGAGTTCGTCGGCCACAGCCTTTTCCTCGGGCAGACCATGATTTTGGATTTCGAGATAATAATGGTCCCTTCCAAAGATGTCAAGGTACTCAAGCATGACCTTTTCCGCCGTTTCCTTTTCGCCCCGCACGATGTGGCGGGCCACTTCTCCGGCCACACAGGCACTGAGGCAGATAAGGCCTTCATGATATTTGCGCAGGTCCTGTTTATCAATGCGCGGCTTATAGTAAAAGCCTTCAACCTGCCCAATGGAAACAAGCTTCATGAGGTTTTGGTACCCTGTCCGATTCTCAGCAAGAAGGATCAGATGATAGAGCTTGCCGCGGGCCTCCATATTCTTTACGGTGTGGGAACCGCTTGTAATATAGACTTCGCAGCCAATAATGGGCTTGATTCCCTGCTTGACGCATTCCTGATAGAATTCGATGGCACCATACATGACACCATGATCGGTAATGGCAAGGGCCGGCATTCCCAGCTCCTTGGCATAACTGACAAGATCCGGAATCCGGCAGGCCCCATCAAGGAGGCTGAACTGCGTATGGGTATGGAGATGGACAAATTGATCCATAAGGGACTCCTTATCAATAAAAAACAGGAAGATGCCGCAAAATCGCGCAGCACCTTCCCTAGCTCAAACGGATGATGCAGAAAAGTACGGGACTTTCCTTATTTCAGATAGATGAGTCCCGCCACTTGGAGCAACATGATGAGAGGGACACCAAAGCGGAACTTTATATGCTGCGTCTTGTGCCGAAAGCGTTTCATCCCGCCAAAGGCCCCCATTCCGCCGCCAAAGACGACAAGAAGGAGCAGGACCTTTTCGGGAACGCGCCATTTATTATGGATGGCACAGTACTTATCATAGGCGTAGATGAAGAAGGCCGCCACATTGATGACAGCAAGATACGCCAAAAACAGCGGCTGGTCGAGGATGGCTCGCATGACGGTTTATCCTTTCCGCGCTGCGCGCTCACCAATCACGCGGGCGGCGTAGACACCGGATGCACTCGCCTGGGAAAGGCCGCGAGTAATGCCCGCGCCGTCGCCGATGGCAAAGAAATTGGGCAGCTGGGTTTCCAGGTTGCCATCAAGTTCCAGACGGGAACTATAAAACTTGACCTCTACACCGTAAAGAAGCGTATCATCATTGGCCGTTCCTGGGGCAACCTTATCGAGCGCGTAAATCATTTCAATGATGTTGTCCAAATGCCGCTTTGGCAGGACAAGGCTCAAATCGCCGGGCACGGCGTTCAAGGTCGGTCGAAGAAAACTCTTGCTGAGACGATGGGCATTGGTTCGGCGGCCCTTGACCAAATCCCCGAAGCGCTGGACAAGGACGCCGCCGCCCAGCATATTTGACAGGGAAGCGATGTGTTTTCCGTAGCGGTGCGGTTCCTTGAAAGGTTCCGTGAACTTGTTGCTCACAAGAAGGGCAAAGTTTGTATTGCCGCTGTTGCGGGCCGGATCACTGAAGGAGTGCCCGTTGACCGTAACGATTCCATCCGTATTTTCTGCAACGACATACCCATTGGGATTCATGCAGAAAGTGCGGACCCTGTCGCCATACTGCTTGGTTGTATATACGAGTTTGGCTTCATAGACTTCATTTGTGATATCTTCAAAGACCTGAGCCGGCACTTCGACACGGACACCGACATCAACTTGGTTGTTTGTCAGGTCAAGTCCCAACTGTTCACATTCCTTGCTGAACCATTCGGCACCGGCGCGGCCCGGAGCACCAATGAGGTAAGTGCAGTCCACCGGTTCTTCCTGCCCTTTGATGAGGAGGCGATAGCCATCCTCTTTTTTTTCAATATGGGCCACCTGGGTATCGCAGCTGATTTCAATGCCATGAGCCAAAAGGAAACGGTAGATGCTTCCCATCAGGAGGCGGTTGTTATCGGTCCCCAAATGACGGACCTTCGCGTTGAGCAGATGCAGGTCATAGCCCAGCGCTTTTTTCCCAATGCGACAGTTCTTTGTGGAAAAGACTTCCCCCGGCGCGCCGTGGCGGCAGTTGATTTCATCGACATAATCAATGAGTTCCATGACGGTCTTTTTCGGCAGGTAATCACTCAGCCAGCCGCCAAATTCCGTCGTAAAGTTATATTTGCCGTCAGAAAAGGCGCCGGCCCCGCCAAAGCCGCGCATAATGCTGCAGGGCGTGCAGCGGACACACTGTTCGGTCTTTCCTGCAATGATGGGACAGTTGCGGAAATCAATGGCATGCCCTTCTTCAAGGATCACCACTTTTATATCGGGGTATTTCAGGGCAAATTCATAAGCGGCATAAATTGCCGCAGGACCGCCGCCAATGATCGCTACATCTCTTTTCATTTCTTGAACACCTCTTTGTCATTGACCGTATTGAAAATAATGGAAGAAATCTGATTGATGGTCTTCATGGTTTCATCCTTGCGAAGGGCTTTATCCGTCATGATGACAAGGATGTATTTTTCCTTGGCATAAATGATGCCCCCTGCGTTTTGGACGCGGCCCTCACTGGTTGAGACCTGGGCAAGGCGCAGTTTCTTCGGAAGCAGGGCACCTAAAAGCTGCCGATCATTCTGTTTTTCCATGAGTCCCAACAGATAGGCATCCAGTTCCTTGGAAACACAGGTTCCTTCATAGAGCCTTGTTAGGAGCGTGACCATATCATTGACAGAGGTATAGGAAATGGTTTCACTTTTTTCCTTGTCCTCAGCCGTTTCTTCCGTTTTTACAAGATCGGGGCTCCCCAAAATGGTGTCTGCATACCCTTTTTTAAGAAGGTACGCATTGATTTCATCCCATCCGATAAGGCGCACGAGTTCATAAAGAGCGGTTTCATCCTGATCGAGCATCATGTCTTCCAAAAGGATGCGGACGGAAACCTTACTCCCCGGCTTGATTTTGGAAAGAGCCGGGCTCTTTTCGCGTAGTGCCTTGGCTGACACGGTGACCGTCTCATCAAGGGACAGATTGCCTTCTTTCACCGCATCCAGGAGCGCCGCTGCAACGTAAGGCCGGATGAGTCCTCCAGCTGGCATCTTTCCCGAAAAGTTATAGAAGACCTCTCCCGTATCGAGGGATTTATAATAGACAGAGCTCGTTGCCCCCGACTGGGCAATGACATTATTAAGAAAAGTATAAGGCAGCTTTGTATCCTTATCATGGACAAGTTGGGATTCCTGTTTTTCAATTTCCTTTTTCTGGGCAATATATTTAGGGCTCTGATGAATGAGATGAAAGGATACCCCACCCACAAGAAGCAGGAGTAAAAGACACAAAAGAATCCGCTTGTTGATACTCATAAGATTTCCATAACCCCCTGGTTTTGTTTGAGCCATCCTTCCCGTACTTTTCGGTCAGGAAGATAGCTTTCTACGTAAGACCAAAAGACGCGGTCATGATGCATGGAAAAAAGATGACACAATTCATGGACAACCACATACTCCACCGCTGACGGCGTGCAAAAAACAAGATGCCAATTAAAGCGCAGATGTCCCCGGCTGCTGCATGAACCCCACCGTGTCCGTGCCTTGGATAAAGAAAAGGGCGGTGCGGGAAGCTGCATAAGGGCAGCGTAACGGCTGACAAGGCGCTGTAAAAACTCCTTTAAAAGCCCGCACAAATAGCGCTGCAGGTCCACCTTTGCCGCAGTCACAGGAAAAAAGAGTTCCCCGCTTGTTTCCTTGAAGGAAATGCCATTTTCTTCCGTCATGCGAAGCGTCACGTTCCTTCCCAAGATAGGAAGGGTCTCCCCTTCCCTCAGAGTAAGGGCTCCGTAGCGGGCGCGGCGGCGGCGCATCCTCGCGGCGTGCGTCTCAATCCATTCCTTTTTTTCCGCTACAAAACGATCAATATATATTTTTGGCGTCCCGTAAGGGGCCCGCACGATGAGCTGACCGTCCCGGTCGATTTCAAGGGCAAGGGTCCTTCGGCGTGAAAAAACAAGTTTTGAAGATACCATAGCCATTCTATTATAACACAATGTCCTTCCTGAAACGGGAAAAATATTTTAGCAGCGCTGTGACTCCGTCAGGAAAAAAGCTCTGTTCTAGGCGTCAGAAACATGATTCCAAGACCTTTTGGGAGGCAAAAAAGACCCTCCGCCCAACGTAACGGAAGGTTTTGAAAAAGCTTTTTTAGAAGAAGCAAGCCCAACATATCAGTTGGATCAGGTACGGTTCAGCTATCTTCTTCATTTTTTATGGGACGCACTTCAACAACAATTTCCTTCACGCGGTGGGCATCCGTCTTCGTCACCGTTACATGGAGATTCTTTTCGTCAAAGGAAGCCCCTTTTTCGGGAATTTCGCCCAGACGCTCAATGACCCATCCGCTGATGGAATTATTTTCCAGGCCATAGACAGCATTATCAAGGTCCAGGTAGCGGAAAAGATCAAAGAGGTTCGCGTTTTGTCCATTGGAATCGCAGTTAACAAGATACGTATGTTGGGCAATCTTGCGGAAAGATGAAGTCATGCGGTCATGTTCATCCCAAATCTCACCGACCAATTCTTCAACAATGTCCTCGGTTGTCACAAGGCCGTCAATGGTCCCATAACTATCGACAACAATAGCCATTTCCACCTTGGCCTTCTGCAAGTTTTGAATGACAAGGCCAATTTTTGTCGAAGTATGGACAAAAACCACAGGCTTCAGGATGGTCTTGAGGTCAAAATCGGGATCTTTGAGATAGGACGCGTAAAAATCACGGGCATGGACGGCCCCGATGATTTCACTGTAGTCGTCCTTAAAAACGGGAAGACGGGAGAATCCTTTTGTTGAAAAAATGGCAAGGGCCGCTTTGTTCCCCTCAGAAATATCGATGGCTTCAATGTCGACACGAGGCGTCATGATCTCCCGAACACGGATATCACTGAATTCAATGGCTGACTTGATGCGCAGGCTGTCCGCTTTCTTGATGAAGCCCCCTGTTTCCACTTCATCAACCATGAGCATGAGTTCCTCTTCCGTAGCAGAACGAGGGGGCATCTTGGAAGCATAGCGTCCCATGGCCTTTTTGACGATACGGAACAAAAAGGTAAAGGGAATAAATAGGAGGACGAGGACGGAAAGGAGCCGCGCCGATTTCATGGCATATTTTTCAGGTTGATCCTTAGCGAGGTCTTTAGGAATGATTTCTCCAAAGATCAGGATGATGACTGTCGTCAGCACCGTAGCAAGGGCAAGGCCCGAAGCTCCCATATAGGCTGTTGAGACGGCAGCAGCCAAGGAGGCCGCAGCAATGTTGACGACATTATTGCCAATCAGGATGGTCGTGAGCGTCCGGTCAAAACTGTCAAGGAGTTTCATCACGATGCTCGCCCGTTTATCACCCGTGCGGGCGATATTCTTGAGCCGCAGTTTGTTGCTTCCGGTCAGCGCGGTTTCCGCCGCTGAAAAAAACGCCGAAAAAAAGATAAAAAGAACAAGGATCAGGGCAAGGATCCCTGATGGGATTTCAAGATTTTCCAAAGTGACACTTCCTTTTAGGATGATGATTCCCCTTATTATAGAAAAAGTGGGAAGCAAGGTCAAATCAGGAGCCTGCCGTCATCAGCCAAAGGCATGGGTCAAAAGACCGTCCTTGAGGGCCTCTACCGTAGCAGCAAGCCCAAGAGGATGAGCAGCGGCAAGCTCCGTTTCCTTTCCGTAGCCGTAGGTTACCCCTACACAGTCGATGCCTATCTTGCGGGCACCTTCAACATCATAGGCCGTATCCCCCACCATGAGGACGCGTTCCTTTGTCTTTTGAAGGCCAAGCCGGTTCAGGACCTCTGCGATGACTGCACTTTTGGTTCGTCGGGAGGCATCGAAGGAAGCACCGCCAATTTCCCGAAAATAAGGCGTAAGGCCAAAATGATCGGTAATGTGACGCACAAAAACTTCCGGTTTGGCCGATGCCGTAGCAAGCAGGAACCCCGCCTCATCAAGCGCCTCCAATAGGTCCGTAATGCCTGGGTACAGTTCATTTTCAAAGATGCCAATTGCAGTGTAGCGTTTCCGGTACAGGGCTGTCGCCTCAAGGGCCATGGCTTCGGTAAACCCAGGAAGGGTCAGGAAAGAATCGACAAGGGGCGGTCCGATGAAATAAAAAAGGTCCTTTTTCGCAGGTACCGGCATGCCTAGTTCCCTGAGCGCATATTGGACGCAGCGGATGATTCCCTCCTCCGATTTCGTGAGGGTTCCGTCAAGATCAAAGAATATCACGTCTTTCATAGGTACGTTCCTTTCAAGAAAGGGGCAGGGCCCCATCAAAGTGACAGGAAAACGGGGCTGCAGCAGTGCCGCAGTCCCGTCAGCAAAAGCAAAGGTCCTATCTATTCTACCATTTTTTCTCTAAAATGACACTCCATAGAATGCCTTCCCGCAGTTTCTGCTGCCGGCTGTGGCGCCTATGCGCTGTCTGGACGGCTTTTTGAGCTTCTCTCAGGTCCTCCTGGTTCGGGACTAACTGAACGCTGGGTTTTAGCTCCTCAAGGCTTTCTTTGAGGGGACCGCGGTCCTTACTTTCCGCAAGGACTGCCGCCGCTCCATCACAAGGAACGGGGGCTTCATGCGGCCGCTTTTTTGACCTTATCCGCAGAGGCCGCTTTTCCTTGAGGACAGGACGCTTTTTTCGCGCAATGAGGTGTGCATTGGAAAAAACGATAAAAGCGAGGAAGATAAAGAAAATGAAATGATCCATGCGGCGGCCTCCTTACTCTTCACTTGGATGATCCACTCCCTGCAGGGGCTCACCGCCTGCAATCTGCTCCCTCATGGCCGTATCGGCATTGATGTTCTTCATGCGGTAATAGTCCATGACACCCAGGTGTCCTTCACGCAGGGCGGACGCCAGGGCAGCCGGAACTTCAGCCTGGGCTTCGACGACCTTGGCCTTCATTTCCTGCGTATAGGCACGCATTTCCTGTTCCTTGGCCACAGCCATAGCCCTCCGTTCTTCCGCTTTTGCCTGGGCAATGTTCTTATCGGCTTCGGCCTGGTCTGTCATGAGCTGGGCACCAATATTGCGTCCCACATCAACATCGGCAATATCAATGGAAAGGATTTCAAAAGCTGAGCCAGCATCAAGTCCCTTGCTAAGGACCGTGCGGGAAATATGATCCGGGTTTTCGAGGACGTCCGTATGCTCTTCCGAGGAACCTACCGTGGTGACAATGCCTTCTCCGACTCGGGCAATGATGGTCGATTCCCCGGCACCGCCAACAAGGCGGTCAATATTGGCACGAACCGTAACACGGGCCCGAACCTTAAGTTCAATCCCATTTTTGGCTACGGCTGAAATCAACGGGGTTTCAATGACTTTCGGATTGACGCTCATCTGCACGGCTTCCAGGACGTCGCGTCCAGCTAGGTCAATGGCGGCAGCCCGTTCAAAGGTAAGGGGGATGGCAGCCCGTTCCGCTGCAATGAGGGCATCAACAACGCGGTCCACGTCCCCACCGGCAAGATAATGGGCTTCAAGTTGATCCACATTGACATCAAGACCGGCTTTATTGGCCTTCACCAGGGGCAGGACAATCTTTGAGGGCACAACACGGCGCAGCCGCATCCCAACAAGGGTAAAGATTCCCACGTTGACCCCGGCGGCAAGAGCGGACACCCAAAGACCAAGGGGCACAAAGTGCAGAAAGAGGACAATGAGGACAAAAAGAATCAGGACAACGAAGGAACTGCTCAATAAAGCAATCATGGGACCTCCTTTTCAACAACGAGCTGCCGTGAACTGACGGCAATGACTTTGACCGGTGTGCCGGCCTCATAGAATTCCCCGCGGGTCATGGCATCATAAGGCTCCCCGTGGATTGCGACGCGTCCGGATGGGCGCAGGGGCGTTTCCGCCGTTCCCGTCTGTCCCACCATCTGGGGTAGGCGTTCAGTGGCTTCATAGCCTTTATCGGCGGTAAAGCGCAGTCCTAAGGTAATGCGGCGGCCAATGCGGCTGTGCGGGCCTTTGTGAAAGAACCAATAGCCTAGGACAAGGGTCAAAAAAAGCAGGGCACCGACAATGAAAAGCGCCTGTCCCCCACCGCCAAGATAGAGAAAGAGAGCGGCCAAGAGGGAGAAAAGACCGGTCACGCCAAAAATCCCAAATCCGGGAATTGCAGCTTCTACCATGAGCAAGACGACGCCGATTAGAAGAAACGTCATAAACATAAGGAATCCCTCCTTTTATCAGAGGCGTTTACCTCTATATTCTACAACATACGGGAAATTCCTTTTTTAAGCAGCAAAAAAGACCTCTGGAATCATCCAAAGGTCTTATTCTCGGGAGTTGGTGGGCGCTAACAGGATCGAACTGCTGACATTCTGCTTGTAAGGCAGACGCTCTCCCAGCTGAGCTAAGCGCCCATCAAAGTTGGTGACCGGAGGGGGAATCGAACCCCCGATACCGCCGTGAAAGGGCGGTGTCTTAACCGCTTGACCATCCGGCCAAAAAAAATGGTGATCCGCCAGAGGATCGAACTCTGGACACCCTGATTAAGAGTCAGGTGCTCTACCAGCTGAGCTAGCGGACCACGTCAGTCACTGAAAAGTGACTACTCGTATATAATACAGCATGAGGTCATTTTATGCAAGTACTTTTTTCTTTTTTTGAAAAAAATTTTTACAGGGTCTTGCTGGATTCCCTATGGACAAAACGTCCCTTCTCCTCCCCTTCAAAGGAGCCTTTTCAAAAGAAAACAGGATACCGTCCCCAAAAACGAAACGATACCCTGCTTTATGATTCATTTATTTGTGAGTGCCGCGGCTGCGCAGCTTGATCCACAAGGGACCAGCCAGGAAGGTCGACGTATAGAACCCACTACTAAAGCCAACAAGCATAGCAAAAGAAAAGTTCCGAATCGTCTCCCCACCAAACAGGAAGATGGCAATGACGGCAAAAAGGGTCGTCGCCGACGTATAGATGGAACGGTTCATCGTCTGCCAGATTGAATTATCCACCATATCCCCCAAGCTTTCGCTGCGGCGGTGAGTATGGAGGTTTTCCCGGATCCGGTCAAAAATAACAATCGTTCCGTTAATGGAGTAGCCAACCACCGTAAGGAGCGCCGCCACAAAGGACGAATCCATTTCAAGCTGCAGAAGGGAGAACCAACTGAGCGTGACCATGACGTCGATGATAAGGGCGATAATGGCGGCAAAGGCAAAGTTATGCTCAAAGCGGATCGTGATGTAGATGATCATGAGCACCCAGCTGAGAGCAACGGCGCCCATAGCCGATTTTACAAGGTCGCGGCCTACCGTGGCCCCGACGTTTTCCACACGCAGGACCTCATTGGGTCCCAGCCGATTAGTCATGTCCGTCATGGTCTCAACGCGCTGGTCATCACTGATGATGCCCGTACGGATGAGGACGGACTGGCTTTCTTCGGTTTGCTGTCCATCCATACTGCCCAACTGGATGATACTGCTGCCCAGCTTATGGTCTGAAAGGACATCACGGACCTCACTTACGGTTACAGGGTTCTCGAACTTCACATCAATGATGCTGCCGCCCGTGAAATCAATACCGAGATTGAAGCCCCTTGTGAGCATGGACACAACGCCCACCAAAAGGAAGATCAGGGAAATGGAAAAGAAGACCTTCGCTTTTTTCACAATGGAAAAGTGCTTCATTTTTCCACCTCCTTATCTTTTTTCGGAAGGCTGGCTCCATAGAAGAAAGGATTCTTCGTAAATTGGCTGCCAACCAAGGCGTTCAAGATGAACTTCGTAACCGTAATGGCCGTAAACATACTGATGAGGACACCTAAGGCCAACGTCACGGCAAATCCACGGATGGGGCCTGTGCCAAGATAGAACAGCACGGCAGCGGCCATGATGGTCGTCACATTGGAGTCCATAATGGTTACAAAGGCACGGGAAAAACCGGCATTTACGGCTGCGCGCAAGGTCTTGCCCGCTTTCAGTTCTTCCTTGAAGCGTTCAAAGATAAGGACGTTGGCATCGACCGCCATCCCAATGGAAAGAATGATCCCCGCGATTCCCGGAAGGGTCAGGGTGGCATTGAGGCCTTTCATGACGGCAAGGACGAGGAGCGTATAAAGAAGCAGCACAACGTCAGCAATGAACCCAGACAGGCGGTAAAAGAGCAGCATGAAGATAAAGACGCCAGCAACCCCAATGGCAAATGCCTTGACGCTCTTATCCTTGGAATCCTGGCCCAAGGTCGGACCGACGGTGCGGTTTTCCACCACTTCGAGCTTGATGGGAAGGGATCCACTGCGGAGCAAGATAGCCAGATGTTCAGCTTCCTGGGCATTTTGGGAACCCGTAATCTGGGCATTTCCGCCCGTAATCGGTTCACTGACACGAGGCGCTGTCAGGACCTTGCCATCCAGCAGGATGGCAATCTGGTTGCCTACATTCTTTGCGGTCAGTTCGGCAAACTTCTTGGCTCCTTCCTCATTGAACTGAAGGGTAACGACAGGACGGCCCGACTGATCGGCACTTGCCTTGGAATCTTTCAGGTCCTTACCAGTCAGGACCGTATTGCCTTCCATGTCCTTGAATTCAAGCATAGCCGTTTTGCCAAGCATGGCAATGGCCTGTTCCGGGTCCTTGACGCCCGGGAGCTCAACAATGATCCGGTCCCGGCCCTGACGCTGGATGACCGGTTCCGTGAGGCCGAGTTCGTTGACACGGCGCTCAATGATGCTGATGGAACGGTTCATGGCATCATCATCAACTTTGGCTTCCGGTGTATCTTCGGCTTGAAGGACAACATGGGTCCCTCCCTGAAGGTCAAGGCCCTGTTTGACAGAAAGCGCCAAAGGCTTGACTAGGAGCGCAAAGCAGATGATAATGGCCAACACTGACACAATCAGCTTGATCCGATTTTTCTGCTGCAAGATAAAGTTCCTCCTTGATGGATTGCAAATTTTTGCGGATGCCTGGCATCCAAGAAAAAAGACAAGGGACCCACAAAAAGGCACAAGGCCCTTTCATGGCTCCGGTTGAGCGCGGTCCCTCCCCTGTTATGAGGCTTATTTACACACCCTAAGTGCTTTTTCCGTCACAAGATAGCGGATTTTGAAGTCATGGGCCTGAGTCGGCAGTTCTGGAAGGACCTGGACCTCATTGGCAACACCCATGGCAACCCCTTTCGTGCAGCGGGGCAGGAAACGATCATAGAATCCTTTGCCCTTTCCCAAGCGGTCGCCGTGTTCCGTAAAGGCCGCACCAGGAACAAGGATAAGGTCAATATCCTCAGGGCTGATGACCTCGACCGGCTCCTGCGGAGTACGGATGCCATACATATCCTTTGCCAGTTTCTTTAAGGTTACAAGGCGAACAGCCTGCATATGGCCATCAAGGTCCAAGATCTGGGGGACACAGACTGTCTTTCCCATATTAAGGGCTGTCTGCATCGCCTGGTCGACGGAAACTTCCTTTCCTGCCATGGCAAGATACCCCATAATGACCTTTCCTTCTAGAAATAAGCGGCTCACAGAAATGTGGCTGTTGATTTCTTTATTGAACTTATTCAGTTCGCGCTGATTGAGCCTGGCGCGTCTTTCTTCGACTTCCTTACGGACTGTGCGCTTATCCATCTTATTTGGAAGCCTCGGAAGCAGCCGTTTCCTTCGCCTCTTCAGCAGCGTCTGCTTTGGTTTCTTCTACTTTTTCTTCTGCTTTTGCTTCTGATTTTTCTTCTTTTGCAGCCTTCTGCAGTTCCGTAGTGATAACGGTCCCGACAGCAGCGCGGCGAATCCAGATTTCAACGTCTTCCGCGACCTTGATGCGGATGCGGTCATCCTTGATTTTGGCAATTTCGCCAAAGATGCCGCCAATGGTGACAATCCGCGTGCCCACTTTCAGGGAATCGAGCATATTGGCGCGCTTTTTCTGATCACGCTTCTGCGGGCGGTAGATCATGAAATAGAAAATCACACCCATAAGGATAAAAGGCCAAGCCATTTGTACAACGTTTTCCATCTTTTACTTACCTCCTACTGGTTCTTTGGTATTGGTCTAAGAACGCCGCCCTAAATTCAGGGAACGTATCATTAGCAATGGCACTGCGCATGTCCTCTGCAAATTTTAACAGAAAACGCAGATTATGTATAGATAAAAGGCGCATGGCAAGAAGTTCTTCCGATTTAAAAAGGTGCCGGATGTAGGCTCTTGAGAAGTGACGGCAGGTATAGCAGTCACAGCCTTCTTCAATAGGTCGGAAGTCCTCCCTGAATTCAAGATTTTTGAGGACGAGCCGCCCCGACCGGACCATAGCCGTTCCATTGCGCGCGACCCGCGTCGGATAGACACAGTCAAACATATCGACGCCTAGGTTCACCCCTTCCACGAGGCAGTCCGGCGTGCCAACGCCCATCAAATAACGGGCCTTGTTTTTCGGCAGGTACTGTGTCGTCTTGCCCAAGATGTCATACATCAGCTCGTGGGGCTCGCCGACACTGAGACCGCCAATAGCCATGCCGGCAAAGTCAAGTTCTGACAAGGCTTCGGCACTGTACTTGCGCAGTTCTGGGTACATACCGCCTTGAACGATGCCAAACAGGCCTTGGTCATCCCGCGTCTTTGCGGCAAGACAGCGCTTTGCCCAGCGTGTCGTTCGCTCCGTCGACTTTTTGGCATAGTCAAAATCAGCCGGATAAGGAATACATTCATCAAAGGCCATGATGATGTCGGCCCCGATGTCTTCCTGGGCCTTCATGGCCACTTCCGGACTCAGGAACTGCTTGGATCCATCAATATGGGAACGGAAGGTCACCCCGTCTTCCGTAATCTTACGGATGGCACCAAGGCTAAAGACCTGGAAGCCGCCGCTGTCCGTCAGCATGCCTCGTTCATAGTTCATGAAGCGGTGGATGCCGCCGGCCTTACGGATAAGCTCCGTCCCAGGCCGCAGGAACAGGTGGTAGGTATTGGACAGGATGACTTGGCTTTTCATGTCGTAAAGTTCTTCCGGCGTAAGCGTCTTGACTGTTGCCTGGGTCCCAACGGGCATGAACATCGGGGTATCAAAGGTACCGTGAGGCGTATGAAGCTTGCCCAAGCGGGCACCGCTCCGGGGATCTTCCTTGATGAGTTCGAAGTAAACAGCGTGCATAAAGACTCCTTTATCAATCTTTGATGAACATGGCGTCGCCAAAACTGAAGAAACGATATTTTTCCTTCACCGCTTCCCCATAGGCATGAAGGATGTTCTCCCGACTCGAAAGAGCCGAAACCAGCATGATGAGCGTACTCTGGGGAAGGTGGAAATTGGTGACAAGGGCATCGACGAAATGGAACTTAAAGCCCGGATAGATAAAAATCTTGGTCCAGTTGCCGCCGGGCACCATGGTGCCGCTTGCTCCCGCCGATTCCAAGGTGCGGACACTCGTCGTGCCGACGGCAATGATGCGCCGGCCCTCTTTCTTGGCCCGGTTCAAGGCAGCGGCTGCTTCAGGGGAAACCGTATAGAACTCACTATGCATTTCATGGTCCTCAATGCGTTCCTCACTGACAGGGCGGAATGTTCCAAGGCCAACATTCAAGGTCACAAAAACTTCTTCAACGCCCATCTCCTTGATTTTTTGCATCAATTCCTTAGTAAAGTGAAGGCCCGCCGTCGGCGCCGCGGCGCTTCCAAGCTCCCGGTTATACACGGTCTGGTAGCGTTCCTTATCCTTGAGTTTTTCATGGATATATGGCGGCAGCGGTGTTTCTCCCAAGCGGTCCAGGATTTCCTCAAAAACACCGTCAAAGCGAAAACGGGCAACACGGCCCCCAAAATCCGTTTTTTCAAGGATGGTGCAGGAAAGTTCATCACTGAAGATGATTTCCGCCCCTTCCTGGAGTTTTTTCCCTGGTTTCACAAGGACTTCCCAATCCGTATTGTTTTTTCGCGTAAGCAAAAAGACTTCAACATGGGCGCCTGTCGTCTTTGTCCCGTGCAGACGCGCCGGCATAACGCGGGTATCATTGAAGACAAGGACATCACCCGGTCTTAGGTATTCAGGAAGGTTATAAAAATGACGGTGTTCCAATGCACCTGTCTTTTTATCCATGACAAGCAGACGTGAAGCATCCCTTGGTTCAATCGGTGTTTGCGCAATGAGCTCCTTGGGCAGATCATAATCAAAATCAGTAACTTCCATATTAACTCCTTCATGGCTCGGCCCTGGGCCTCCCCGTTTGTTTGATTCATCAATCAGGCAGAAAATAGTTCCGTCCAGCCTCCATTGTATCAGGAATGGGCTGGACGGTCAAAAATGATAGGCAAAAAGAAGACGCTTTTTTGCGTTGGTTCATCCATGGCCGTAAGGCTCAGTAACGTTCTTCAAGGGAAATGCCCCGATAATAGTGCCGGAGAATGGTCTTATAATAATCCTTTTTCCGACGGGCACTCTTTTCAAGGGCCATACCGCGGGCGCCCCACTGGCTGAGTCCCACACCGTGTCCCCAACCGCCGCCGACAAAAAAGACCTTTTCGTCCTTGACCCCGGCAAATAAGCGCAGGTCCCCAACCTTCGTTCCCATGCCTTGGCGAGTCTTCTTGTCGATGGGGATCTTCTTGCGGCCCACTTCATAACCATAGGCATTCTTGATGGACACATCGATGGAGTCAGGTTCATCCGTTCCGATGGTTACCTCAAAAAGAGTGCTGTTAAGGCCCAATAAAGATCTCACCTGGCTGCCCGTGAGGGTTACGTCACGGCGGCTGCCCTTGAAGGTCATCCGTTTGACCCGGCCGCTGGTACCGCGATCACTGGACCACTTCATGGGCGCTTTTCCCAGTGGCAGGAGACGGATGCCCTGCAGCTTGCCAATGTCATAGCCGCCCTGTTTCAGCGTCCGTTCGAGCTGAGCCTCCGTAAAGCTCTTGGTCCAGCTGTAGTTGGGAGAATCCTTGTCATCATCCTTGACGGCCTGAAGATAAGGGATATCCTTTCCCCAGACATTTACGGCCGCTTCTGTATAACCGCCACTCGTACTGTGGAAAAAGGCTTGGATGGGCTCCCCGTCATAAACAGCCGTCACGCCGCGCGTTGCCTTGACGAGTTTTGTCGTATTGGGATGCTCAGCTTCGATACCGCCATAGACCTGTCCTTGGTCCGTCGCCTTGATATCAAACCCTTCATACTGGGGATGATCCAAATGGTAGAGAGCAAAGCTGCGGGCAGCAACGGCCTGGGCCTTGATGGCTTCATCAGGCCACAAAGGAATGACTTCCTTAGCCACCACCCCATAAAGATATTCCTCCACGGGAAGCGTGTTGACAATGGTAAGGCGCTT
Organism: Acidaminococcus sp. BV3L6; assembly: GCF_000468835.1. Taxonomy (NCBI): domain Bacteria; kingdom Bacillati; phylum Bacillota; class Negativicutes; order Acidaminococcales; family Acidaminococcaceae; genus Acidaminococcus; species Acidaminococcus sp. BV3L6. The sequence continues at coordinate 36,183 of NZ_AWUR01000042.1, forward strand.
TTTTTCACGGGTCATGACCGCCGTCAAGGCCCCGCGGTATTTCTTCCGGTTCACAAGGACGGGCTGACTGGCATTTTGGGCCACAAAAGAAAGATTGCCGCCAGAAAGCTTTTTCTTATCGGCATAAAAACGTCCGCCCTTGACGGAGATGAAATGCCGCCCTGGTGACAGGGTTACCTTCTTTCCCCGTCCATCAATGACCGTTATTTTTCCAGCAGAACTCAGTTCTGCCGAATACTGGTCCACGACCAGGCCAACCCGGATCTTAGGACCTAGGGAAGCGGCCGAGGCACTTAGGGAAAAAAGCAGCATAACGGCAAGGAAAAAAGCTATCAGGATCTTTTTCATCTTCATCGCCCCGCGTCCTTTGCCATGATTTCGGGAATGTTTTTCTTCCGCTTGCGAATCTCATAGCGATCCCGTTCGCTAAAGATGCAGCCACAATACGGCTGACGGTAAAGATCAAGGTCGAGACTGATTTCAACGCCTTCTTCATACCCCGTACGAAAATCTTCATAATAGAAGGGAATCTCAAACCGCGCAGCCGCTTCTTCGGCGGTTCTGCGGATGAGGTCATGCTTTTGGTAAGGGCTTACGAGAAGAGTCGTGGAAAACGCATCGAAGCCATGTTCCTTGGCGTAGCGGGCGGCCATTTCAAGACGCACGCGATAGCAGTAAGCACAGCGCACAGTCGGTTCACTGAGCATGCCCCGAAGCGTATCTTCCAGAGGATAGCTCTTATCCGCTACGAGGGGATAATGACGGGCCTCACAAAATTCACGAAGCGTATTGAGGCGCCGCTTGAATTCTTTGTAAGGGTGTATATTGGGATTGAAGTAATACATCGTAAAGGTATGCCCTTCAGCCGTCAGTTCCTTTGTTGGATAGCAGGAACAGGGACCGCAGCAGGCATGAAGCAGGATATTCATGGTCATCTTCCTTCCGGATAGGCAATTCCAAGATAACGATATGCCGCCGCTGTTGCCTGACGGCCTTTAGGGGTCCGCTGGAGCATGCCCAGCTGCATGAGGTAAGGCTCGTAGACATCTTCTAACGTCTCTGATTCCTCATTTAACGAAGCAGCCAGGGTATCGACACCGACAGGACGGCCGCCAAAATCCTTGACAAGCTTCGTAAGCAGGCGCCGGTCACTGCGGTCAAGGCCCAAGTCGTCGATTTCAAGTCGCTCCATGGTCTTCCTGCAGATTTCCTTGGTAATCGTGTCCGCCCCGGCCACTTCGGCAAAATCCCGGACCCGTTTCAGGAGGCGATTGGCTACACGGGGCGTACCCCTGCTGCGCCGTCCGATTTCATAAGCTCCTTCATGGTCAATCTTGACGTTCAGGATTTCCGCTGCCCGTTCCACAATGATCTGGAGTTCCTCGGCCGTGTAAAATTCCAGATGGCAGATGACACCAAAGCGGTCCCGCAGCGGAGCTGCCACGCTTCCCATACGCGTTGTCGCCCCAATGAGAGTAAAGCGCGGCAGGTCAAGGCGCACACTGCGGGCAGCAGGGCCCTTGCCGATGATGATATCAAGGGCGTAGTCTTCCATAGCCGAATAAAGAATTTCTTCCACGGTCTTGGGCAGGCGGTGGATTTCATCGATAAAAAGCACTTCGCTTTCGTCCAGATTGGTCAAAATAGCGGCTAGGTCCCCCTGCCGTTCCAAGGCAGGTCCGCTGGTAATCCGGATATTGACGCCCAATTCGTTTGCGATGATGTTGGCAAGGGTCGTCTTGCCAAGGCCAGGCGGTCCATAAAGCAGGACATGATCCAAGGCTTCCCGGCGTTTGAGGGCAGCCTGAATGAAGACGGTCATATTCTCTTTGACCTTTTCCTGACCAATATATTCCTGGAGCCTGCGCGGCCGGAGACTGTACTGCCAGCCATCCTGAACCTGCTCACCGCCGGCAATGATGCGCTGATCTTCTTCCACAGCTTATCCCCTCCTTGCCATGACCTGGAGGGCCTTTTTGAGCAGGTCCTCCGCTGACATGTCCGCCGTCACCTTGATGCGGTTCATGACGCCTGAGATTTCATTTTGGGTGTACCCTAAGGAAGCAAGCGCCTCCATGGTTTCCGTCAGGGCAGAAGCTGGGCCTTCTGGAGCGAGGAAGCCTCCATTTGATTCGGGCAGCGGGCCTTCTGGTCCCGTCAGGTCCTTTAGCTCCAAGAGCATGCGTTCTGCCGTCTTTTTTCCAATGCCTGGAAGCTTGGTCAGGAATTTCACATCCCGATTCTTGATGGCAAGCAGGAAATCGTCCACCTTTGACGCGGAAAGGATTCCTTGTGCCACCTTCGGGCCAATGCCGCTTACCGTAATGAGCTTTGTAAAAAGACCATAGGCCTCCTGGGAAAGAAAGCCGTAAAGGGTCAGGGCATCTTCCCGGACGGCAAGGTACGTATAGACCTTGACCTTATCATCAAGGACCATGCGTCCCAAATCCGATGTGTTCATGTAGATGCGGTAGCCGACACCTTGGGTTTCAACGAATGCATAATTGCTTCCAATCGTATCGACGCGTCCTTTGATAAATCCAATCATTTGAGTTTCTCCATAAGATCTTTTTCGCGGACAAAATTAAGGCCTGTAATGGCAATCGCAAGGGCATCTGCTGTATCATCCGGTTTCGGTTCTTCCGTTAAGTGGAGCAGCTTCATGACCATATAGGTCACCTGTTTCTTATCGGCCCGGCCCGTGCCCGTAATGGCCTGTTTGATCTGGATCGGTGTATATTCATAAACCGGCAGATCGGCCATGGCCGCTGACAGGACGATGACGCCGCGGGCCTGTCCAACTGCAATGGCCGTTGTGACATTGCGGTTAAAAAAGAGCTTTTCTACGCTCATGAAATCCGGCTTATACTCCTTGATGAGGCCGGTCAAGGCTTCATAGATGATCTGGAGCCGTTTTTCCGGCAGCATATCCTTATCGGTCAGGATGGATCCGTAATGGATGGGAATGAGCCGGCTTCGTTCCAATTTCACCAGACCGTAACCGCAGATCGCGGTCCCCGGATCGATTCCGAGTGCTAACATGGGGCCTCCTTGATCACAATCCATTTCCTTATATAACAAACAAGCCGGCCCTGGTAGTCCCAGACGGCCGGCCCAAATCCAAGCTTATTCCTCGTCAGGCAGATCTGCGTTGGTGTACACATCCTGCACATCGTCGAGTTCATCAAAGCTGTCGATCATTTTCTGTACTTTTTCTGCATCCTCACCGGTAACGGCAATGGTATTGTCAGGAATCAAGGACAGTTCGCTCATGGCAACGTTGATATTGTGGTCAGCAAGGGCCTGTTCCACAGCATCATAATCTTCCGGAGCGGTCGTAATGACATAGGTATCATCGTTGGTTTCCATGTCCTCGGCACCCGCTTCGAGCGCAATTTCCATCACTTCGTCCTCAGCCGGAGCGCCTTCCTTTTCGATGGTGAAAAGGCCTTTGTTCTTGAACATCCAGCTTACACAACCAGATTCACCCATATTGCCGCCCTTGGAAAAGACATGACGCACATCGGCAGCTGTACGATTGCGGTTATCCGTCAGAGCGCTGATCATAATGGCAACGCCGGCAGGACCGTATCCTTCATAGGTAATCTCTTCGTAGTTCGATCCTTCTGTCGTCCCTTCGCCTTTGGCGATGGCGCGCTTGATGTTTTCTTTCGGGATGTTATTGGCTTTGGCCTTGGAAAGGGCCAGCTTCAAGCGCATATTGCCCGTTGGATCGGAGCCGCCCATCTTGACAGCAATGGTGATTTCACGGCCGATTTTCGTGTTGATCTTGCCGCGCAAGGCGTCGGCCTTTCCTTTTTTGAACTTTATATTGGCCCACTTGGAGTGTCCGGACATACTGAATTCCTCCCAACAAAACTGTGTACTACCCGCCTATTCTATCACAAAGCGCTTATTTGCGCAAATAGACGCGTTCCATGTCAACATGCTTGACTTCGTTCTGGGCAAAATCGTTGTCGCCGGCACATTTGACCTTCGTTGTGTCAGCAAAGCGTTTGAGAAGAACACGCGTAAGCCCCGGTTCCGTGAGTGATCCCGGACCATTGAGACAGCCCTTGACACAGGCCATACCTTCTAGATATTTGATGTCAAGCTTGCCATCCTGGTAATCCTTGAGTGCTTTGAGACATTCTTCCAGACCATTGCAATAGTGGCTGTTTACCGTGATGTCATGGAATTTTTCCGTATAGTCGTTCACGGCCTTACTGACGCCGGCTTCCTGAGGGAAGCTGCATCCATCAGCGGAAGAATCAGGCTGGAAGTCCTCGGCTTCCAGTTCAGCCGGGTTGATTCCTTGGCTGTCCATCATGCACTTTAATTCCTCAAAAGTCAGGGAATAATCGATTTCATCCGGATGCTCGCGGGCTTCGACTTTCTTTGCAATGCAGGGACCGACAAAGACCGTGATGGCACCAGGATCATTGTGTTTTACAGCCTTGCTGCGGGCCACCATCGGGGAAACCGTATCGGAGATGCAGTCAGCAAGGGCCGGAGCATGACGCTTGACCGTTGCCACAAAAGCAGGGCAGCAGGAACTTGTCAAGAGTTTCTGGTCGCCGTGCTCCACCTTTTCCACGTATTCCTCAGCTTCTGAAATGACCGTCATATCTGCCCCAACGGCAACTTCCTTGACTTGCGTAAAGCCCAGCATGCGGCAGGCTTTTTTGATCTGACCGGGAGAGACCTTGAGCCCGAACTGACCGACAAAAGAGGGCGCCAAAAGCGCATAGACGCTGCGATTTTCAGCCTTGAGGTCCTGGATAAGCTGTACAATGTGGCTCCGTTCCTCGATGGCGCCGAAGGGGCAAGCCCCACGGCAGGCACCGCATTCCACACAGACATTTTTATCGATTTCCGCCTTTTTGTCAGCCCCCATATGAAGGGCGTGGACCTTGCAGGCATTTTCACAGGGACGGGAGATTTCAACGACAGCGCCATAAGGGCAGGCCCGTTTGCAGTTGCCGCATTCAACACATACATCATAATCAATATGGGCACGGCCCTGATATACGGAAATGGCCTTTTTCGGGCAGCCATTCATGCAGCGATGGGTCAGACACCGGCGGCAGACATCCGTAATCATGTACTTATTCACCGGGCAGGCCGAGCAGCCTTCCGGCAGGACGGCAATGACATGCTGCGTGCGGTCAACCGGTTCCGAAACGGCCTTTTTGGCAGCTTCAATGATATTCAGGTCCGTATCAAGACCTAAGGCTACGTTGATGCGTTCCTTCAAAACGGCCCGTTCCTTGTGAACGCAGCAGCGCAGACGCGGCGAATCCTCTTGGACGATCTGGAGGATGTCGTAGACATGGTCTGGCAGATTCCCATCATAGGCCATCTTCGAGAGCATGGTCAGGACTTTCCGTCTGATTTGCGTAATTTGAGTGACTTCCATTTGATACCCCTTCATCATATGTTTAAAATCTATGGACACTATGATATCATACTTCAGCTAAAAAAATAAGCCTCAAAACCATAAAATCCTCGTAAAAATGCTACAAAATTTACAAATTAATAGTCATTATTGCCTATCCATTGTTAGAATTATTTGTCTATTCAGTGTGGACAGATAGGGGCAGTATCAGGCTCGGCGCAAAATACATACCAATTTCCCACAAATTCTTGCCTCCACTATTTAATTCCTTTATGGACGTAGGCGAAACAGGGGCTTCTGCAATCCGTAAAGTCCTAGGAGCGGCCCGACCGACAGCGGGATTGTTTCAGGCGTCTTCACAATTTGGATTGTGGTACGGGACTTCTTACGAATCGCCATGCCTTCCTGGCTCTCAAAAGACTCTTTTTCCAAGCAAAGAAGGTCCCTAACTCTATCGAATTGGGATGATTTGTGCTTCCGAGTAAAAAATAAGAGGCGGCCCCACCCTACTTAGCTGCACTTTGTAACAGGCAAAAAAGACTGCGAAAAATGATGGTTCATTTTTCACAGTCTCTTATCGTTCTTATCTTAGTCAATGGCAAGAATCTTCTTGACTTCCTTTTCCATTTCGCCCGGGGCCACGATATCGCTTTCCCGTTCCGGCAGGCCGCGCAGTTCCTTGAGGCCCTGCGGAATGTCGATTCGAGCCTTTTGGCTCAGCTCATCCATGGCCTCAAAAGCCGTCAGGACCTTGCCTTCATAGTCATCAGGATAAAGGGCCCGCAGGACCACATCGCTGAACTTGAACGGGCTGGCCGTTGAAAGGACAATGCCGTACGTCTCGTCGCTGGTCATGAGGCGATACTTCTGTAGGGCCTTATAGGCAACAGCTGAATGGGGATCAAGGACATAGCCATAGTTATTGAAGACATCACTAATTGTTTCCTGGGTTTCGATTTCATCGATCCAAGCCCCAAAGAAGTCACTGACAACGGCATCCTGGATATCACGTCCAATGGAATAGGTGCCTTTTTCCTGGAGGGCATCCATCCACTCGTTGATTTTCTCAGAGTTATGCTCGGTCTTTTCATAAAGGAGCCGTTCCAAGTTACTTGAAACAAGGATGTCCATGGACGGGGAAATGGTTCGATGAAACTCGCGGTTCCGATCATAGGTCCCCGTGTTGATGAAATCGGTCAGGACATTGTTGCTGTTTGACGCGCAGATGAACTTCTTCACTGGCAGGCCCATGAGCTTGGCATAGTAGCCGGCAAGAATATCACCGAAGTTGCCCGTGGGAACAGAAAAGACGATTTCCGTACCATTTTGGATACGTCCCTTTTCCACAGCATCGGCATAGGCGCTGAAATAATAGACGATCTGCGGCACCAAGCGGCCCCAGTTGATGGAATTTGCAGAAGAAAAAGCGCAGCCTTGCTCCTTCAGCTCAGCTGCAAGCTCCGCTTTGCCAAAAAGCAATTTGACCCCAGTCTGGGCATCATCAAAATTGCCTTCAACCGCAACAGCATGGACATTATTCCCCCGTTGCGTCGTCATCTGCAGGCGCTGGGCATCGCTGACCCCGCCATGGGGATAAAAGACGATGACTTCTGTATCCGGCACATCACTGAATCCGGCCATAGCCGCTTTTCCCGTATCGCCGCTTGTCGCAACGAGAATCACGCTCTTTTTTTGTTCGCCCGTCTTGCGGACGGCTCTCGTAAGGAAATGAGGCAGGATCTGGAGTGCCATATCCTTAAAGGCACTCGTTGGACCATGCCATAGTTCCAGAATATCAGTATCCTTTTTGAGAAGATGAAGCGGCGCTGCAAAACCGCCAAACTTTTCTTTGCTGTAAGCAGCTGAAACACATTCCCGAAGTTCCTCCTCCGAAAAATCCGTCAGGTACCGGGAAAGGATCTGTACGGCACGGTCGCCATAAGGCTTACCCTTCATGGCATCGATCTCAGCAAGGGCCACAGGAGGAAAATCCCGGGGCACAAAAAGACCGCCGTCTTTGGCCAGCCCACTGGAAATAGCGTGGGCAGAGCTCACCATATCTGTTTTACCTCTTGTACTTACGTATAACATAGTCCCCTCCACTTCTGCTTTCGTATTCGTATCATAGCATAGTCAAATTCGATGCGCAAGCATCGTGTCTGATGAGTAACAGTCATTTTTTCCGCTCCTGCTCCAAAGAACGCCCAGGGCCATCTGAGGGCCTCATTCATAAAGGATGGCATCGTCCCCGCTTTTTTGCTTTTAACAGGGACCTTCCTTTGCTATAATGGGAAGGAACATGAAGGGAGACAGTGGACGAAAAAAGCCCAGCCGACCTGTTGCGGCTGTCCCCCGATAGGAGTTGACGCATTATGGAAATCAAGATTGCATGCGCACAGGTGGAAGTGCGCCCCGGACGTCCCGAGATCAATCTGCGCCGGGCCCTCGAAACCATTGAAGAAGCAAAGCGTGCCAGCATCGATATTCTCATCTTTCCTGAACAGCTGATTCCAGGCTACCTCTTAGGTGACCTTTGGGAGCAGCGCGCTTTTTTGCGTGACTGCCGCGATTACGGGAAGGATCTCATTGCAGCCACGCAGGATATCTGCGTCATTTTCGGCAATATTGCCCTTGATGAAAGGGCTGTGAATGAAGATGGCCGGCCCCGCAAATATAATGCCGCCTTCATTGCCCAAGATGGAAAACTCAAAAAGGGTGGCCTGTCTCAGGCTTTTATCAGCAAAACGGCCCTGCCTGACTACCGGGAATTTGATGACAGCCGGTATTTCCACAGCTTGGCAAAACTCCTGCCCCATCTTCCGGGGAAAACCCTGGAAGACCTCATCCAGCCTGTATCTGTGACCATCAGGGGGAAAGAAGTGAAGCTCGGTGTCTTTATTTGCGAGGACGGCTGGACCGAAAACTATGATTTCAATGTTCCACAGATCCTGACTAAAAACGGGGCACAGCTTCTTATCAATATTTCCTGTTCGCCCTTTACCCTACAGAAAAACCGCAAACGCGGGGAGCTCTTTAAAAAACAAGCAAGGGACTGCGGTCTGCCGCTTCTTTACTGCAACAGCGTAGGCATCCAGAATAACGGGAAGAACATCTTCACCTTTGACGGCTGCAGCACCTTTTATACAAAGGAAGGAAATGTGCTCTGCGATGCGCCTTCCTTTGAGGAGGCCTTCCTTACCGGCAGTTTTGATACCGAAACAGGAGCCCTTTCCTCAACCGGAACGGTCCATCCAAAGATGACGGAAATCGAGGAAATCTACCATTCCCTCTATTATGGAGCTTCAAAGTTCCTGGACCAGCTAGGCATCCGTAAGATGACCATCGGTCTTTCAGGCGGGATTGATTCAGCGGTAACGGCTGCTTTTTATGTGCACATCCTGGGCCCGGAAAATGTGCTTCTCCTCAACCTGCCATCACGCTTTAATTCGAGCCTCACCAAGGGCCTTGCCCAAAAGATGGCAGAAGCCCTGGGTACCCACTATGCCGTGATTCCCATTGAAGAATCCGTATCCCTCACGGAAAAGCAGTTGCAATCCGCAACCATCCATGATTATGGCACGGGAAAAGACGAAACCCTTTCCGTATCGTCCTTTGCCCTTGAAAATATCCAAGCCCGTGACCGTGGAGCCCGCGTTATTGCCGGCATGGCTTCCCTTTGGGGCGGCGGCTTTTCCTGCAACTCCAATAAGTCGGAAATGACCGTTGGCTATGCCACCTTTTATGGAGACATTGCCGGTGTCATGGCTCTCATTGGCGACCTATGGAAGCACCAAGTCTATGCCCTGGGGCGCTATCTCAATGAACAGGTCTACCACAAGGATGTTATTCCTGATGAAGTCTTTACGATCAAACCGAGTGCTGAACTTTCTCAGAAACAGACCGTCGGTACGGGCGGCGATCCCCTTCACTATCCCTACCACGATTATCTTTTCCGCGCCTTCGTCGAAAGCTGGGGAAAGCAGGCACCGGAAGAGTTCCTTGCTTGGTATCTGGATAGCACCCTGGATGCTCGCATCGGCTGTGAAGAAGGCCTATCCCATAAGCTCTTTCCCGATGCGGCCTCCTTTATCAGCGATCTCGAACGGTGGTGGAACCTTTTTTGCGGCCTCTCCGTTGCCAAAAGGATCCAGGCTCCGCCCATCCTTTCCATTTCAAAGCGGGCCTATGGCTATGATCATAGGGAGTCCCAGCTCGGGCCCTATTATTCCCGCCACTACCTGGAAATGAAAGCAAAGGCCCTATCATGATGGAAACCCGCTTGAAAGCCTATCGCGGAGCCATGGTGGCAGCCCTCTACGCAGCCCTGACCTTGGGATTGGCACCTGTAAGCTACGGTGCGGTCCAGGTGCGGGTCTCAGAATTCATGACACTCCTTGCCTTTTATGATAAAGGCCTTATTCCGGGCCTTATTCCGGGCCTGACTTTGGGCTGCCTTATTTCCAATGTAGGAAGTCCTTTCGGCATTACGGATATGCTGATTGGCACCTCGGCCACCTTCCTGGGACTTTATTTCATGCGCTTTTGCAGATCCGCCTTCCTGGCAAGTTTGATGCCCGTTTTTTCCAACGGCCTTCTCATCGGGTTTGAGCTCAACTACATGGCGGACCTGCCCCTTCTTCCTACCATGGGGTACGTGGCCCTCGGAGAAATCATCAGCGTCACGATTTTAGGAAATCTGCTGCTTCCTTTGTTCTTAAAAAATGAGACCGTTCGAAACATCCTTGATCTAAAAAACAAGAAGCCTTGAAGGTTATCGCTGCTTCAAGGCTTCTTATTTTTTAACGCGGCAGACATGATTTCCTTTTATCAATGCCTATAGATGATTTATGCGTTCAAGCTCTTTACAAAATCCTCACCAAATTGTTCACAGGTTTCAAGGCCTTTTTCATCAGGCATCCACAGCATCTTAAGTCCTTCATTCACAACCGTGAACCCGGCTAAATCAAGAAGCTCCGAAATCTGTTTCACTGAATCGCCGCTCCAGCCGTAACTGCCGAAGGCAGCTGCTTTCTTATTTTTGAACTTCAGGCCCCGGATCATTTCCATCATGCTTCCAATAGAAGAAAGGAAGCCATAATTGATTGTTGGTGAACCAACAAGGATGGCCTTTGATTTAAAGACTTCCGTTATCATATCATTCTTATCGTCAACGGCTGTATTGAAGAGTTTGACTACAATCGTCGGATCAGCCTTTTTGATGCCTTCCGCAATCTTTTCTGCCATGCGCCGCGTCGCGTTCCACATGGTATCGTAAAGGATGGTCACCTGATTTTCCTGATAAGCCTGGGCCCATTTCTGATACGCCTTTACGATGGATAGCGGGTCTTTCCGCCAAATCACGCCGTGACTTGGGCAAATCATGGAAACAGGAACATTCATGGCAAGAATCTCGTCAATCTTTCTTGTCACCATGGGACTGTAAAGGTTGAGGATATTAGCATAATACTTCATGGCCTCACCATAAAGGGCAGCCTGATCGGCTTGATCATTAAAAAGATCTTCACTTGCAAAATGCTGGCCAAAACCATCATTGGAAAAGAGGATATTCTCACCCGTCATATAAGTGAACATCGTATCAGGCCAATGCAGCATGGGAGCTTCAATGAAAATCAGCTGATGGGTCCCAAGATCCAAGGTATCCCCCGTCTTTACATTGACAAAATTCCAGTCCTTATGATAAAGACCGCGCAGGATGGCTTCTCCCTTCTTCGTGCAGTAAATCGGCGTATCCGGAATTTCTGCCATCAGGGCCGGCAGGGCACCGCTGTGATCGTTCTCATTATGGTTCATGACGATATAGTCAATCTGGTGAAGATCAATTTCCTTTTTTAGGTTTTCTACAAACTCATCGTCATAAGGTTTCCAAACCGTATCCATGAGCACTGTTTTTTTATCCCTAATGAGATAAGCATTATAACTGGACCCCTTTTCCGTCGAATACTCATGACCATGGAATTCATTCAGTTCCCAGTCAACCTTCCCAACCCAAGTCACCGTATCTGTAATTTTCTTTGCCATAAGACACACTCCTTTATCATGCTGCAAATTGTCACCTGCGGCCTTCATCATCGTGACAAGAAGGGACCTCCGCTTGATGGATCCAGTATACGTCCCGCATGCAAAAAGAACCGTTGTCCAAACAACAAATGCATAAAAAACCAGAAGCCTCGAAGGATGCATCTTCAAGACTCCTGGTTTAGAGGGAAAGGAAGGGTTTGCCCTATGGGGCGTCCGCTTGAACCTTATATCGGATAGGTTCATTATAGGGACCTATCCACCCACTGTCAACCCAATTTGTCTTTAAGTTAACATAAGGATAAAAAAGATTCCCTGCCCTCTCCTGAAGGAAAGAACAGGGAATCTTCCGCCAGTTAGTGCACCTGCATCCAGTCCGATGAATCAGAAGCAGTCGCAGTTAACCATGAAGAAGGATCTCGGATGAGCGCAGACCGGGCAAACCTGAGGCGCTTCTTCGGCTTCTACGATATGACCGCAGTTGGAGCAGATCCAAACGGTCTTTTCGCTGCGTTTGAACATGGTGCCGTCTTCTACCTTTTGGAGGAGGGCCTTATAGCGTTCTTCATGATGCTTTTCAATGGCACCGACAGCGCGGAATTTGAAAGCCAGTTCAGGGAAACCTTCCTTATCTGCCGTTTCAGCAAATTCCTTATACATATCGGTCCATTCATAGTTTTCGCCAGCAGCAGCATCTTTGAGGTTCGTTACCGTATCAGGAATGGAACCGCCATGAAGGGCCTTGAACCAGATCTTTGCATGTTCTTTTTCGTTCTTGGAGGTTTCCAGGAAGTTTGCAGCGACCTTTTCGTAGCCTTCTTTCTTAGCCACACTTGCATAATATCCATACTTATTGTAAGCCTGGGATTCACCAGCAAAAGCAGCCTGAAGATTTTTTTCCGTTTGCGTACCTTTTAATTCTTTCATGATGATCTCTCCTTATACCGTATTTTTTATTACCCTCTCTCGGTAACAACTAGAGTATACCACGTATCCTAAACAATAGCAACAACTTTTTAAGAATTATTTTTAAAAAGGAATATAATCATGATGAATGCCCATCTCAGCGTCATTTGCACTTTCATCAGGGCTTAGGATTTAGGAGAAAGAAAAAGGCGAATTGGCAGATTGGAAGATCCAGGCGGTGAAAAATGCAAGGTCGCCTCCCCGTTTTCCGGAATGGTTCCAAGAACCATGGTCTCACCGTCATGGGACCAGCCAAAGGCCAGTCCATGTCCAGGAATCTTTATTTCCTTAGCCTCTTCGCCATTCATGGAAAGAAGGCCCGCGCCGGCATAAGGTCCGCCATATGGATTAAAGCGCAGGACCGTGTCCCGCTTTCCTTTGGTCGGAAGGATGACATCATACATGACCCCATAATTGCCATAATTGACAACCTTCTTACCCGTTGTCGCGTCTGTTCCCCGCACATAGGGATTGAGGACGTCGTCAGCAAGTTTGATGCCCCAGGTTTCCAGTTTATTCGATGGGTACGCCTCTTGAAGCCGAACATGGACATCGGACGCAGGGAAGGTCCCGCGCAGGACATGATCCCCTTCATCAGGAGGCAGGATGCCATATGCGTCAAGGGCAAGACCCAGATCGGTCTTTACAGGAATCATCATGACGGAAACTTCTACAGGCCGGTCCGACTCTAGGTTGACAATGCCCGTCACTAGTTCCTGGGGACGGATGATGGTCGGTTTTTGGAGCCCAAGCAAGTCAGTCATCCGGCTTATCCTCAAGGGATCTGTTTCCTTTTGCTTGCCATAGTAGCGGATCTGGGCCTCTTTTCCGGCTTCCAGCCAGTCACGGTTAGGATCTGAAATGCCATTTCTTCCCAGCTGCACGAGGGCCGGACGAATCCCGGTTCGGCGCAGGACGATGGCAAGCCGCTTGCTGCTGTCCGTATCATTGACATGGTGGAAAAAAAGACGGAACTTGCCCTTGACCGTATCGCGGTACATGACACCGCATTTTTGAACCATTTCCGGACTATCCGAAAAAAGAAGGTTAGGCCCATCCTCGTGGATAATGACCTTTGCCTCTGTATAGCGGGGAACCCCGTCATCCCAGCGTGCATCGGCCGCCTCTCCGGTCCCGGACCAGAATGAAAGACAAGTCAAGCCCGCAAGAAGGGTTTCCAGGAATTTCTTTGTTTTCATGCGAATCTTTTCTCTTCCTTTCTATTGTGTCGTAATCTTCATTGTACCATATAAATGTGCCGTCCTTGTAAATTTTTGCGGTTCATTATATGAAATTTCCTTTTTTCTAAAATCGTAAAAGAATTTTTCCAAATTATCAGAATAATAGGTTATAATAGTTTTATCATGATTCATGGAGCTTATGATTTTTTTCAATAAAGGAGTGCTTATGATGAACGTCAATGTGGTAAAACTTGATCCCAGCGGCAACATCACGCTTTTCGTGCTCTCTCCTGTTCCTGTGGATGATCGGCGGGAACTCAATGATGCTTTGCTTTCAGCAGATCCTGACGCCGAACAGGCAGGCTGCCTTTCAGGAAGCGGCCGCTCCGTCCACGTTGAAATGATGGGTGGTGAATTCTGCGGCAATGCCTCCCGCTCCGCAGCCGCCTATTGGGCCCACGTCCATGGAGAAGAAGGGGTCTTTGAAGTAACCTGTTCCGGCGCAAAAGCCCCCATGGAAGCCCGCGTCAAAAAGCTTGGCAGCACTCCCCCCACCTATGACGCGGAAATTGACCTGCCGCTGCCCCTATCCATAACAGAAGAAGCAATGAGGGTTGGCGAAAAAGAAGTCTCCCTCATCCATGTCGTTCTTCCCGGTATCGATCACTATGTCTATTTTACGGAAGAACTTGATGCCCTGTCCCCTATGGACTACTGGCTTGCCCTTAAAAACAAGGTGAGTACTGGGCCGCTTCCCGATGCATATGGGCTCATCCTTGTAGAAGAAAAGTCGGCCCGCATGATTCCCGCTGTGTTTGTGACCGCAACAGGGACCCTCTATTGGGAGCGCAGCTGCGGCAGCGGCAGTGCGGCAGCGGCGGCAGCGCTAGGCCTGCGTCATCAAAAATCGCTTGCCCTCATCCTCAAGGAACCGGGCGGCCCCATTTCCATCAAGGCAGCCATGAAAGACGGAAAACTGACAGGCATCACCATCGGCGGGCCAGTCCGTATTGACGCGTCCTATGAATTTACGTTCTGACTGCAGCACACCAAAACGGGGAAATCCGTTGACAAAATGATGCTTCAATGCTAGAATATCTTCGTTGCACCAAACCCGTGCCGAAGTGGCGGAATTGGCAGACGCACTTGACTCAAAATCAAGCGCCCTCAAAGCGTGCCGGTTCGAGTCCGGCCTTCGGCACCAATTGAAAAAGCAAGACCATCGCGCCGCGATGGTCTTTTTTTGTGTCCAGGCATGGCGCAATTCAATAAAGTGAACGTCCTGCCACAGGAAGTTACCGCCAAGTACAGCAACCCGCAAACGGGAATCAGCGGTGCTAAAAGGGAAGAAGTTGTATTGCAAAAACGAGGGACCCCATTTCTATTTAAATCGCCGCGAAGGCGGCAGAGCCGCCTGTTCTCTGCAAGAGGTCCTGCTGCCTTGAGGAGGACGGCCCAGAGGGTCTTATTCAGCTCACTTTCGCTCTTAGCTCCCTTGTTATTTTGATGACAGATCACTCTATTCCATGGGAGACCTTCCTTTATTTTGATAAGCAGTGTCTGGACAACATAATCTTAACAATAAGGGGTTTCCCGTTATTTTGCCGGGATGATGTATCCCCTACCGAGAAAGATGTTACGCTTAGCCCATAGGTTCACGGTTTGCCTTCATTTTTCTTCGAATCGTTCCTTTTCAGGGTTCTTTTCCTGTGTTATAACAGAAAACAATGACAGACCCCAGACTTACGGGGCCATCCCAAAACACAACAAAAAGGAGACGATTTCATGCACCTGCGGGCAGCTGTCATCAACGATCTTTCCGGCCTGGGTCGCTGCTCCCTTACGGCGGACATTGCCGTTCTTGCCGCCATGGGTATAGAAGCCTGTCCCCTGCCCACAGCCGTACTTACAGCCCAAACGGGCTATGAAGGATATCATTCGGTTTCCTTGGCATCCCACATGGAAGCCTATCGGCGCCACTGGAACGCGCTCGGGATCACTTTTGCCGGGATTCTCTCAGGCTATCTTGCGTCCCCTGAAGCAGCCTATCAGACAGCTGAATTTGTTGACACGTTTCACCATCCAGGCGTGACCTATCTCTGCGACCCAGTCCTAGGGGATCAGGGACGCGTCTATAAGGGTTTTACGGACGCTTCCATCGAAGCCATGCGGAGCCTTGCGGAAAAGGCCGATTTCCTCACGCCGAATCTTACAGAGTTCTGCCTTCTTACAGGTACAGAAATGGATGCCATCATGAACCGAGAAAAAGAAGATAAAGATGCCCTTTTTGCCATTCTTACTCAAAAAGCTGCCGCCTTTTCCCAGACAGATCTTGTCATTACAGGCATTCCCCTAAAGGGTGAAAAAAGCGGAAAGGAAATCTGCAACCTTATCATTTCCAAAGGCAGCAGCCACCCCGTGATATTCCCTCATCTAGGCGGTTCCTATTCAGGAACGGGCGATCTTTTTGCGGCCGTACTCCTTGCGGCACGCCTGCACAAAGAGGGTCTCGTCCCCAGTGTCAATAAAGCAGGCCAGTTCATTGCAAAAGGCATTACTGCTGCACAAAAAGAGCATACCCCCGGTAACGCCGGCATTGATTACGAGCCTTTTCTCCCTCTCTTACGTTCCTCAAAGGAGGATGGTCATGATTCAGCCCATGCGTGAAACGCGGCTCCGGCTCCTTACCCTGACTGGAATCTTTGCCGCCCTTATTTGTCTTTTTACGGCCTATATCTGCCACATCCCTGTTGGTCCAAATGGCGGCTATCTCCATTTTGGCGATACGTTCATCTATGTGGCCGCGTCCCTCCTGCCTCAGCCCTATGCTCTTCTTGCCGGCGCCATTGGCGGCGGCCTGGCGGACCTATTGACGGCTCCCATGTGGGCACCGGCAACGATCATCATCAAAATGCTCATTACCCTGCCCTTTACGTCAAAGGCCCCAACGCTTCTTTGCCGCCGCAACAAGATTGCTCCTTTTCTTTCCTGGATCATTTCCACCATGGGCTATTATCTGGCAGAAGGGCTCATTTTTGGCAGCAAAACCGCACTTTTGACCTCCATCATAGGGAGCGCCCTTCAATCTGGCGGCAGCCTCCTATTTTATGGGTTCATAGCCATCCTTCTTGATAAAAGCGGCGTCAAGGCAGCCCTATTTCTTCCTTTGGAAAGGAGTGCGACCCATCATGGCTCAAATTCTCTACACGTATAAGGACGGTGTCTACGCCAACCTCACAAACAAGTGCAACTGCCGCTGTACCTTTTGTATCCGCTTCCAGCATGACGGCATTGGTGATGCGCCCACCTTGTGGCACAAAGTAAACCCTACCTGGAACCAGGTCAAAAAAGCCATTGACGCCTTTGATTTTACCGGTTTTCAGGAACTTGTTTTCTGCGGCTACGGAGAGCCGACCTGTGCCCTTCCCCTATTGGAACAAACGGCTCGTTATGTACGCCGCCTCCATCCAGGGCTCAACCTTCGTCTCAATACGAACGGTCTTGGCAGCCTAGAAAACGGCCGCGACATCGTACCAGAACTGGCAGGGCTGCTTGATTCCGTTTCCATCAGCCTCAACGCACCGGATGAAAAGGAATATAACCGTGTAACAAAGCCCACCCTCACCGGTGCTTATAAGGCCATGCTGGACTTTGCCAAAGCCTGCAAAAAGAGCATTCCCGATACGCGCATGACCGTTGTTGATGTCCTTTCGCCCGAGGATATTGAAAAAAGCCGCAAGGTCGCGGCCTCCTGCGGCATCAAGCTCCGCGTCCGCAAGTTTGGCTGACGGGCCCCGGCATACTGGATCGTTCTTCTGACGAAAACAAAAAAGTTCCCTTTGAGCCTCATCAGCCCAAAGGGAACTTTTTTTATTTCAGTCAAATTTACGGTCGTAAAGGTCGCTCTTTGTGAGGAATTCTTCAACCGTTTCAAAACCGAGCTGTTTTAAGAGTTCAATCACATAGGGGTTTTCGGCCGGCGTTTTGTACGTTGATTCATCGCTGTAGGCCATAACATTCAGTTTTCCCTGTTCCTTAGGGACAAGGGCCTTCGGTCCGCCGACGCAGCCGCCGCGGCAGCCCATACCTTCAAAGAAGTTGCCTTCTCGGTTCCCTTTCAGGATTGAATCGATCATGGCCTTACAGTCAGGCACACTGTCGGCGCGGCGCACTTTGACTTCAATCTTGCGGTTTGGATCAAGGCGTTTTACCGTTGCGGCAACAGCCTCTGCCACACCGCCAGCATAGGCATACCGAATGCCCGCTCTAGACGCGTGTGGTACATTATCTTCTTCCAAGTGCTCAAGGTCAATATCAGTCGTCGTAAATAGGTCCCGCAATTCCTCGTAAGTGAGGACATAGTCGATGGCCCCCTTAAGGTCCGGCTCCTTGATTTCGGCTTTTTTAGCCATGCAGGGCCCAATAAAGACCGTCTTGGCATTGGGGTGCAGCACTTTGACTGTACGGCCGCCAGCAATCATAGGAGAAACGGAGCCCGGTACATTGGGCATCAGTTCATGATAAAGACGGCGAATCATGGCAATCCACATAGGGCAGCAGCAGCTCGTCAGCTGGAAGTCCCCCTCTTTATTGACGTTCTTGTTAAATTCCAGTGCTTCCTTGAGCGTCAGGATATCGGCAAAGACAGCCACTTCGAGCATCCCCGAAAAGCCCAACATCTTTAAGGCCGTGCGCAGGCGGCCAGCCGTGACCTTGGAACCAAACTGACCGGAAAAAGCCGGCGCTACAAGAGCGTAAATCGGTGTTTCCGCTTTCTTGAGTTCTTCCACAACGGGAATGATATCTTTCTTGGTCTTTAAGGCATCCAGTTTGCATGCGTCGACGCAGGCCTGACAGCCTACGCATTTATCATTATCAATGGAAATCCCGTCCTTGCCTGGATGCAGGGCATCCCAGTGGCAGACCTGGGCGCAGCTGCCTTGTTCCTCTTCAGAGCAAGTGCAGTCCTTGGCGCGCCAAACAAGACTCGTTTCTTCCGGATGGGCCAGGCATTCAATCATCTTGGGATCGGCGTCCTTGATGTCCGTAACGTCCTTTCCTTCCACAGCACGAGCGAGCATTTTTTTATACAGTTCATCCAGTGTAAGCATATTGACTCCCCTCTAAAATACGGCATGCTGCCATTTTTGCGGAGCAGTGAGCGGTGCATTCACATTCACACTCCACAGCCTCACGTTGCTTTGTATTACATTATATACAATTTAGACAATCTTTGTCGACCATCCTTCAATATTCCAGACCTCGTCAATCCAGTCTTCATAAAAATCCGGTTCGTGGGAAACAAGGATCAAGGTTCCCTTATAGTCCTTGAGGGCACGCTTTAGTTCTTCCTTGGCCTCCACATCAAGGTGATTTGTCGGTTCGTCAAGGACGAGCAGATTGGCCGGCTGCTGCATGATCTTGCAGAGCCGCACCTTGGCCGCTTCACCGCCCGAAAGGGCCGTCATCTTGGTCGTAATATGATCATTGGTGAGGCCGCAGGCGGCAAGGGCGGCACGGACTTCGGCATTGGCCATGCCCGGGTATTCCTGCCACAGTTCCTCAAGGGCCGTGTTCTGGTTGCCCTTTGCGCTTTCCTGCTCAAAATAGCCGACGGAAACAAATTCCCCTCGTTCCACAGTTCCTGCAATGGGCGGAATCATGCCAAGCAAGGTCTTTAACAGGGTCGATTTCCCAAGGCCGTTCGTCCCACGGATGGCAATCTTTTCGCCCCGCTCGATCTTGAGGTCCACCTGTTTTGTCAGGGGATCGTGATACCCTAGGACAAGGTTTGTGCCTACAAGGACAAAACGAGAAGGCGCCCGGTCTTCCTTGAACTGGAAATGGGGTTTGGGTTTTTCGGCACGTTTTGTAAGGACTTCCATCTTGGCCAGTTTCTTCATTCGGCTATTGGCCATCCCCCGCGTCGCGACACGGGCCTTATTACGAGCAATGAAGTCCTGTTCTTTTTTGATTTCTGCCTGCTGCCGTTCATAAGCGGCATCCAACTGGCGCCGTTTGATGGCCACCATTTCCTCAAATTTTTCGTAGTTTGCCGTATAACGTGTGAGACCCAGGTTATCGACACGCCAAATGACGTTCGTTACGGCGTTAAGAAATGGCACATCATGGGAAATGACAATAAAGGCATTCTCATAGTTTTGCAGGTAGCGCGTAAGCCACTCAATATGTTCCGCATCCAGATAATTGGTCGGTTCGTCAAGAAGCAGGATGTCAGGATGTTGAAGGAGGAGCTTTGTAAGAAGCACCTTCGTGCGCTGACCGCCCGAAAGCTCATCGACCTTATGATCAAGGCCAATATCGCGCAGTCCAAGGCCCGCCGCGACTTCCTCGATTTTTGTATCAAGGTTGTAGTAATCAGCCGCCTCCAACCGTTCCTGGATTTCGGCCGTATCCGCCATGAGGCGCTCCAGCTCGTCCGGTGAAGCCGATGCCATCTTATCGTAAGCGGCAAGCATTTCCTTTTCCTCATCGACAAGATCCTGAAAGGCCGTGCGCAGCGTTTCGCGGATGGTCTTTCCCGCCTCAAGGGCCGCGTGCTGGTCCATGTATCCAACCTTCGTACGCCGCGCCCAGGTGATCTTGCCATCATCAGGGGACAGTTTTCCCGTAATGATTGACATAAACGTCGACTTGCCTTCACCGTTGGCACCGACAAGGGCCACGTGCTCCCCCTTTTCAAGGCGGAAGGAAACATCCTCAAAAATCTCCCGGCCGCCATAGCTGTGGGACAGATGGGCAACATCAAGTATACTCATGGGTCTCTCCTTTTTGGTCTCGTAGCAAAGTAGTCCCGCCTATTTTACCAAAAAAGGCGACAATTGAAAAGAGTCGTTGCCGACGCATCTTGTTCACGCGGATATAGCGATTCGTGTATGCTGTGAATTCAGGGCAAAATCGGCCTGATTTGATGGGGAAGCGGGGCTCCTCGCAATTGGATCCATCTGAACCGAATTTACAAAAAACAATCGGAGAAAAAGACCGGAACGCAAAGGGCCGTAAGAAAAGACGGCAAATTAAGCCCAAAACCGACGTAGACGTAGGTTCGGTTTTGGGCCCTTCGCTTTTATTATAAGACGGGGGCTTTTGAAATGTAGAAATCACGATAGCGGCTGGAATGATCTATGTTCAGTCTTTTGCCTTAGTACTCGATGCGCAGCATCGATCCGCCTTGGGTAAGGCGGGGAATTGAAACCAGAAAATATCCACTGAAGTGCCAGCAAAAAGCCGAAAAACATGGTTCACAGGGTAAATGGATTCGGCCCCCTTCAAAGAAGGGACGGTTTGGAGCCAGCGTTGTGTTTTATCCCCTCGCCTTTTCCAATCTTTTTCGGATTGCCTCCAATCGGTCTTCCCCCACACCCAGGACCTTTTGGAAGGGCTCATCAATGGGGATAACGGCAAGGTTGTCGGGATGGAGCTCCTTTACGACGCGTTCCAAAAAAGCCACGCTTTTTTCATCGTCATTATAGCCTTTTACGATGGTCACTTCAAAGATGAAGCGGCCGTGATACTGCGCCCGGAAGGCTTTCATATTGGCAGTATATTGCTCCAAGGTATAACCGGAAAGGGGCCGCTGACTTTTTTGGAAACCGGCATCCGCAGCATTCTTGAGTTCGCCGATAACGGCCTCACAACGATTGGCAAGAGCCTGGTACTCGGGCCGATGCAAGAGGTAGCCATTTGAAAGAAGCCGCACGGCAGCTCCTTTTTGATGAATGAAGTCAATGATACGGGGCAAGGCCTGATGAAGCAAGCTCTCCCCATGACCATTCAGGAAGACTTCCTCGATCCGCTCTTCCTCCATGCGGCGCCCCAAATCATCAAGCGCTTTTGTTACGTCCCCCAAATCCTGGATTTCATCCGTCTGATGCCGATCTTCTTTCCGGTCAATGGGACAATAAATGCAATTAAAGCTGCAGTACGTTTCAGGCAGGATATTGACTTCAAGGATCCGCTTGCCCTCTTCTTCATAAGGGGCTTTATAAATGAATTCGTCCATCAGGAATTCCTCCTTACCTAACAAAAAATAGACATGCATCGAATCGGCGTAATTGATGCGTCAAATAAAATGAGGAAAAGGGTACGCCCCCTATCCCTTCAAGGCCTACTGGAACAGGGCGACGTACCCGGCGGTACAATATTGTGCTTGACGCCCTTACTATACCCAGCATTTTCCATCGTGTCAATGACAAACCGCGCCATTACCCGTTTCCCGTGCTATAATAGGGGCGAAATCATTTACAAGGGAGACGATATGCATGCTTGACAAGAAAACTGCAAAACTCATCAATGAACAGGTAACCCTGGAATTTTACTCCGCCTACCTCTACCTTGACTTTGCCAATTTCTACACGGATCAGGGTCTTGATGGCTTTGCCCACTGGTTTGAAATCCAGGCCCAGGAAGAGCGCGATCATGCCATGCTCATGAGAACGTACCTGCAAAACAACAATGTCCATGTCGAATTTGGCACCATCAATAAACCGGAAGGAAAATATAAGGATCTCATGAGTCCGCTCACAGCCGCTCTTGAGCACGAACAATTTATCACAAAATCCATCAATAAGATTTATGGGGCCGCCCATGAAGAAGATGATTACCGGACCATGCAGTTCTTCAACTGGTTCGTCAAAGAACAAGGAGAAGAAGAAAAGAACGTCGATGACATCATTAAAAAGATGAAACTCTTCGGCAGCGACCCCAAGAGCCTCTACGCCCTGAACCAGGATCTTTTGGCCCGTGTCTACGCCGCTCCAACGTTGGTCCTCTAAAAAAAGAAAAACTGGCCTGTCTAGGAGAAAAATCCTGGATGGGTCAGTTTTTTTTGGAGAAGTCCTTACTTGTCCTCTCCCTTTTCCCGCTTGATATAGCGGTACACTGTCGGTTCGGACAAATGAAGCTGACGGGCAATCTCGACGACAGCGCCCTTCATCTGGTGGATACCGGCGTTCATGAGATTGCGGATGACCGTTCCTTTTTCCTCCCGCGTCATCCGTTCCGGCGGTACTCCTACGGCCCTCATTTCACTTGCTACCATGCGGGGCAGGATATCCCCGACGGGCGTATCCATGGATTCATCCGTATCATCGAGGGCTCCCTCAAGATTATAGGCCTTCTTCAATTTTTGCAGGACAAGGTCAAGCTCTGTCATAGCGTCCATATTGCGGTTGATGCACAAAAGCCCAATGACCTTTCCTTCATGCTTGATAAAAAACGTGGACGAAACAAAATTCTTGTTCTTGCTGCGTCCGTTATAGTTTGCCATATAGTCCCGCTTCACATAGGCCTTTTCCTCCATGATCTTGATGGCAAGGTCCGTAAAAGGACTGCCTACCTTGCGGCCAGTGTGAAATCCGTTTGCAATGGCAATCACGGAGTGTTTGGGCTGGGAAATATCGTGGAGCAGGATTTCACAGCTTTCGCCCAAGAGTTCTGCCAAAAAGGGCACCAATGCCTTATATGGTTCAAGAAGCGGATTATATTTCATGATTCCATCTCCCTAGAGATTGAAAGTACCGAACTGCATTGGAAATGGAATGACTAGCACTTTCCTTGGTTTTCTATACGTATTATTGTATCTTCCATGATGTCATAAGTCAATTCGTGATTCTTTGCCTCAAAAGAAAAATATTTTTTGTCTTTTTGCGAAAAGGATGACAAAAGAGGTCCTTTGGCACAAACGCCTAAAAGGACCTCCTTACGTCTTACCTTCCCTTCTGTGAGGGGAGGCGTCAAGTTAGGCTTCACCCTCAGTTTCAAAAGAGACTTCTTTTAAAGGAACCAGCTTATTGCCGGCAATCTTATTGACCAGGATGGCAATGGCACCGTCACCCGTTACGTTGCAGGCGGTTCCAAAGCTATCCTGTGCCAGGTATAGGGCAATCATGAGGGCCTGCTGATCAGCCGTAAAGCCCATCATGCTCTGCAGGATGCCCAGAGCAGCCATGACAGCACCGCCAGGAACGCCCGGGGCGGCAACCATGGTGACACCCAGCATAAGGATGAACCCAAACATGTTGCTGAATTCAATGGGTCTGCCGTTAAGCAGCATAACGGCCATGGTGCAGCTCGTCAATGTAATGGTGCTGCCCGACAGATGGATCGTGGCGCAAAGGGGAATCACGAAATCCGCAATCCCCGCGGCGACCCCGTTCTTTTTCGTAGAGGCCAAGGTAACAGGAATCGTAGCGGCTGAGGACTGGGTCCCAATTGCCGTCATGTAAGCTGGAAGCATGCCTTTGAGCAGTTTGATGGGATTGCCGCCTGCTGCCGAACCAGCAAGGGTGTACTGAACCACAAGGATGACAATGTGCAGGCAGATGATGACAAGGAAAACTTTGGCAAAGACGCTCATGATGGCGGCCACCTGCCCAGCGTGGGTCATATTCGCAAAGATCCCGCAGATGTGAAGCGGCAAAAGCGGAATGATGATGCTGGCAATGAGTTTTTCAATGATGCGCTGGAATTCGTGGGATCCCTTTCGCAGCAAGTCATCCTGGCAGACGGCAATGCCAATACCAAGGATGAACGCAATGAGAAGGGCACTCATGACTCCCATCAAGGGCGGCATATCAATGGTAAAAAACGGATGGAGCAGCCCCTTTTCGGGGTTAGCCAGATCGCGGGCCATATCAGGGGAAATGATATGGGAAAGAAGGGCATGATTCGTGAAAAAGGCCAGGCAGCCAGCAATAACGGTGGAGCAATAGGCAATGAGGGTGGTCACGCCAAGGAGCTTACCGGCTGACTTACCCAAATCGGCAATCCCGGGGATAATGAAACCAACGATGATCAGGGGAATCGTAAAGCCTAAAAAATTACCAAAGATAGAGTTGAATGTTGCCAAAATTCTGACTATACTAGGTAAATTAAGATTTCCAATCACAATACCTAAAATAATTCCGAGAATCAGGCGTGGCAGTAAGCCGAGTTTCTTCATGTGAGATGCCTCCCTTGTGTTGTTGGACGTTGTCCGCTTTTTACTCTCGTATAAGAATAGTACCATATCGCCTAAAGAAGCGCAAGCTTATTTCTCTTTTTGAAAAGAATTATTGCATAATGAAAAGAAAATTCGTGATATTTTATAAATATTGGCAACATAGCCAATTCAAAAGAGCAAAAAATAAAAGGCGAAAGAAAAAAGGGAAAAACTTTTCCCTAATTAAGAGAAAGACAGTAGGAGATGGGAAGGCCAATCTTTATAGCAAAACAGGGAAAAGGACTGCATGATGGATTGAAAGGCGTTCCTATCAGCAGCCCTTTCCCTTTCTGGTGCGGGATTCCTGATCTCTTTTTTTCATGGGCCTTCAGGACATAAGGCGCCTTTCCTAGGACAGCGAAGGACCCCATCACAATATCCTCGCCCCTTTTCTTTCATTTTCATTTCTCTTATAATAGATACGGAAAGAAGGTGCCTTCATGAAGTCCATGACTTTATTTTGTATACTCACGGTTGTGGGAATTTCCCTCACAGCGACCCCCGTACAGGCAAAAAAGCCGGCCGCTGAGGTTCAGCAGGCCACAAAACATCAGCAGCAACCGCCCCTTTTGATGGACCACGCGCAGATCCATGCCCTAAATACCGCCATATCCCAAAAGATGGGCGGCCCCATCACAGACGAAACCGCTCCCATGACGGCAGAAAAGCTTAAAAGCGAGCTCCGCCGCTATCAGATGAAGCGCGCCTTATACCATGAGGGACGTCTCATGACGGAGAAAGAAAAGAAGGAACTTATCAGTTGCGCCTACGGACGCATTCCTTCTGTCATCCCCTTACGTTACGGGGTCACTGTGAAACGGACGGATCTTAAGAGTTTCCCGACGGGGATGCGTGCCTATTCGGCGCCTACGGACCGTGACTTTGACGTTTTCCAGGAAACAGCTGTCGATCCAGCCGTACCGGTCCTGATTTATCACGAGGATGCGACAGGGCGGTTCCTTTTTGTCCGCGCCTATTTTTACCGCGGCTGGGTGCCAAAAGAAAGCGTGGCCGAAACAGACCGCGCCACATGGCTGACGTATGCCGCGCCCAAGGAAAAAGCCGTCGTCACAAATAGGGTCCTTACATTGGGAAAGGGAAAAGACACAGCCCTTTACCAAATGGGAAGCTCCCTTCCCCTTGAAAAGGGCCATCTTCTCCTTCCCATGCGGGATCAGGCAGGCCGCCTTGTCATCCAAAAAGAAAAAGCGCGTTTTGATGACTCCCTGCACAAGGGGCCCCTCCCCTACACGGAAGAAAACCTGCTTATTCTTGCCCGGCGTCATCTCGGTGCGCCCTATGGCTGGGGCGGCAGGAAAGAAAGCGTCGATTGCTCGGCCCTCACGCAGGACGTCTATCGGTCCATGGGAATCGAGCTGCCGCGAAACAGCGGAGAACAGGCCCGCACGACACCGGGCGTTTCCTTTCAAGGGCTATCGCGAAAAGCGCGCCTATCGCTGTTAAAGACATTGCCTGTTGGAAGTCTCCTCTATATGCCCGGGCATATCATGATTTACAGCGGGGAAAAAAACGGGATCCCCATGGTGATCCACGCCTTGGGATCCAAGGGTGTCAGGGAAAAGGGCGCCGTTCGGAAAGTACCTGTCATGAAAGTCGTCGAAGCACCAGTGGAAATCCTGGGAAGCAGCGGCGTGACGCTGCTCATGAGGGTTACGAAGGGGATAGTGATAAGGTAGGAGGCTGTCAAGCTGTCACGAGCCTACGGCTCTCGCCGTCTTGCGGCCAAGGCCGCGGCTGTCAAGCAAAAGCTGGGAAAGATGCTCTGATGCTAAAAGACCGAAGGGCAAAAGACCTCACGGCGGCGCCAAAGCGTGTCCTTCACCTTACTGCCGAAACAAGCAGCCAGCAAGGACTGGCAGCCCGCACGATCTTTTGCCTCGGAGCTCGATGTCTCCGAAATCGAGCCGCCTTTGCCAAGGCGGAACGGCTTTCGCCGTCTCTAAGGCGAAAACACGAAGGCAAAAGACCCGACGCAAACAGTACGATGCAGCCTGCATCGTACCTAAGAAATAAAATAACTCAAGACAAAGAGCCCAGCAATGCAGCCTGCATTGCTGGGCTCTTTCTTTTCACTATGCCGTAGTTCCTGCGGCGAGGAATAAAAAAGGACAGTGCCGAAGCACTGTCCTTTTATCCGCTCTAAAGGGATTAGAACGTAACAACGAGCTGAGACCAGAGGGTCCGAGCATGCTTATCAGTTTCTTTACCCTTGAGGTCGTAATAATCAACGGAAGCAATCATGTTCTTAGCAAGGGTGACGTTGCCGCCAACTTTGTAACCCTTGAAACCTTCACCTGGGAAGGAATCATAGAGACCATCCATAGTATGGCTAATAACAGTCGGAGCGCCCTGATCATAATAGTTAGCATAAAGGCCCCAAGAACCAGGATCAGAAGCCTTTGCGCCAGCCCAGCCCATTTTTACGACATAACCATCATCATCGTAACCGGAAGCATCTTTACCATCACTGTCTTTCGCGCCCTTAAGAGCATCGTCATCGCCAGCAAGGTACATGCCGCCCAAATAGAACTTACCGGTATGATAGGTTGCACCGACAGTCCAAATCTGGTCATCATCCTGCATACCCATTGCAATTACATCATCAGCTTTGATGAAATCGGCTGCAAGATCCCAGTTACCCCATGTACCACCAAGTTCTGCCATCCAGAACTTATCAGCAGGAGAATCGCTGTCACCTTTGTAGCTAACCCAATCATTTTTATCCTTATTCCAATATTTAGTATCGGTATAACCATTACCAGCCATTTTACCATATTCTGCAGTAAGGTAAGCCTCACCAAAAGGAACCGTAGCTTTCACTGCATCAACGCGGTTATCATAAACATTACCATCAGCAATGAAATCATTATAACGGCCAGCAGTGATATTCACAACACCGATGTTACCGGTGAGGTAAGCTCTCTGGAAATCAGTGCTGTCATCGCCAGATTCATTCTGACCTTCAAAGAACTGCTGATTACGAAGCATGGTAACATAATGCCAGTTGTCGTTCACTTCGCCCGTAAAGAAGATATCCGTACGAAGTCTTGCCATGTCA
Source organism: Acidaminococcus sp. BV3L6 (assembly GCF_000468835.1). Lineage (NCBI taxonomy): Bacteria > Bacillati > Bacillota > Negativicutes > Acidaminococcales > Acidaminococcaceae > Acidaminococcus > Acidaminococcus sp. BV3L6. The sequence goes on from NZ_AWUR01000042.1 coordinate 63,845, forward strand.
CTGTCATGATCTTCTACAGCCCCACCACTGTTTTCAGAGTAAGAGAGCTTTACCTTACCAGTAATCTTGACGTTGTCAGCGTTCTTTTCGAGTTTCGCTACGCGAACACCGAGGTTATCGAGTTCGTCAGCAAATTCGCCAACCAGTCTGTCATCAGCACCGATAGCGCCTTTAGCAAGGGCTTTGGCCACAATCTGAGCCATTTCATAACGGGTCATGGTGCGGTCACCTTTATAGGTGCCATCAGGATAACCATCAACAATCCCAGCTGCAGCCAGTTTAGCAACGGCTGCATAAGCCCAGTGGCCAGCAGGAACGTCGGAGAAGGGGTTCGCAGCAAAAGCGGTAGCGCTTACGCCGAGAGCCATGGCCATAGCAAAAACCAAACTCTTTTTCATTTTGTTCATCCTCCTTAAGGATCTTGGTGTTTCCCCAAGGAGTTTCCATCTTGCCAATTTCTTTATCGTGCGAGTGACCTTGTTTCCTCTACGAACCGAAACCGTCTCGATTTCCACTCCCTCAGGAACAAATGGGCAGGCCTTTTGCCTACACGTGAAGTATAGCACCTAGTGGATTGAACTTTCAAACGCGTCACATTTATTTCAAACTTTTCATGGAAATTTTTACCCCTCAATCATGATGAGAATTAGGTATTATGCTTCTTTTCTTTATATTAAAGCTAAGCGATTTTTTGACTCACAAGTCAGTATGTATCATCACGATGATTAGGTACACGGTTTATTCATTTTTCTACATAAAAAAGAGGACAGCGCTTTGCACTGTCCTCTTTTGAGTTTCTTTAAGAAGGAATTAGAAGCTGATAGCCAGTTCGGACCAGAGGGTACGAGCATGCTTATCGTTTTCCTTACCCTTCAGGTCATAGTATTCAACGCTGGCAACCATGTTCTTAGCAACTGTCAGGTTAGCACCAGCCATGTAGCCCTTGAAGCCTTCTTTTTCGAATTTATCATAGGCACCGTTCATGGTATGAGCAATAGTAGTCGGAGCACCCTGATCATAGTATTTGCCATAGAGGCCCCAGCTGCCAGCTTCGCTCTTCTTCGCACCGGCCCAGCCCATGCTGACAACGAAACCATCGTCATCATAGTTTTTGGCGTCGCCAGTCAGGAGGTCATCATCACCCTTGAGGTACATCGCACCGAGGGAGAATTTGCCACTGTTATAAGTAGCAGCTGCCGTCCAGATCTTGTTATCGCCTTCAAGGCCCATAGCATTTTCGTTGTCTACATCAATGTAGTTAGCAGCAAGATCGAAGTTACCCCAAGTGCCACCCAGTTCAGTCATCCAATAGGTATCACCAACGGATTCGTATTTATCTTCGCCATAGGTCTTTTCATTAGCCATCTTGCCGTATTCAGCTCTGAGGTAAGCAGCACCGAAAGGAACAACGGCCTTGATGCCATCGACACGGGTATCATAGATGTTACCATCAGCGATAAAGTCATTGTAACGGCCAGCCGTGATGTCGACTACACCGATGTTACCAGTAAGATATGCTCTCTGGAAGTCCGTATCATCATTACCAGATTCATTTTCGCCAGTGAAGTATTGCTGGTTACGGAGCATAGCCACATAATGCCAGTTGTCGTTTACTTCGCCCGTGAAGAAGATATCCGTACGGAGGTAGTTGGTATCACCATCAGCACCATTCTTAAATTGGCCACCGTCATTAGCCACGTTACGGAGTTTTACAGAGCCCGTAATCTTGACGTTGTCAGCGTTCTTTTCGAGACGAGCCACGCGAACACCGAGGTTATCCAGTTCGTCAGCAAATTCGCCAACCAGTTTGTCATCAGCACCAATGGCGCCTTTAGCAAGGGCTTTGGCCACGATCTGAGCCATTTCATAACGGGTCATGGTGCGGTCGCCTTTGTAGGTACCATCAGGATAGCCATCAACGATACCAGCAGCAGCCAGTTTAGCGACAGCTGCATAGGCCCAGTGGCCAGCAGGAACGTCAGAGAAGGGGTTAGCAGCAAAAGCGGTAGCGGTTACGCCGAGGGCCATTGCCATTGCAAAAACCAAGCTCTTTTTCATGTGTGTTTCCTCCTTAGGAAATAGACTTGCCTTTCCTAGGAAAACGATCCACCTCTTGATGGGGGTCCTATACGTGCGAGTGACCTTGTTTCCTCTACGCTGGATCCAGATCGCCAGGTTTTCTTTTTTCCTTGGTCCGGCTGAGTTGATTGCAGACGAGTTTCTGCTCCTATAGGGTACCATAGATTAAAGGTATTGTAAATCTTTATTTTGGCAATTTTGTGATTTTGTATCATTTTTACTCAATTGTTTCATCTACGATTGACAAAATCAGCAATTTTCCGCATCTTTATGAACTATGGTTCTATGCGCCTTACGTCCATTTTCATTGAGGATTATCAGAAAAATTATTCATCTGGTTTTTCTTTAATAATTATATATTTTCTATCAGAATATTAAATATCATAATCGCGATTTTATCACTTTTTATCCATTGACATCGCGATTTCTTTTATATTATTTTACAAGGTTATTTCCCTTCAGTTCACTCTATGATCTTTTTACTTATTATGTCCTAACTTTTACACTTTTATCTTCCTATTACCGCATTTATTTGTCTTTTCATTATATACAATCACGATATCTGTCCATTTTCCTCATTTCAATCGGTAGTATACTGCCGATAGCCTGTTATTCCCTACTTTCATACCTTTTAGGTATGAAAGTAGGGAATAACTTATTCAAGGCCAAAAGGTCCTCCCCCAGCAGGCTTTTTTAGGACGTTGGCGCCCCCTGCCCCGTTCGTCACGGCGCCCTTTTCCTAAAGCCGTCCCAGGTTCCCTCCCTGATTTAGTGTTTTACGCCCTTTTCTTTTCTCCTCACATCATAAGATAAACAAAAATGGGACCATGAAGAAATGATCCTTTCATTTCTTCATGGTCCCATTAGGATTCCTATGGTCTTTATTCTTCAGCAAGATCGAGATCGACGTCCTCGTCTTCATCATATTCAGCGTCTTCGTCGTTATGAGAATTGGCTTTCTTGTCGGCGGCTTTCACGTCGGCGTCTTTCTTTTCGTCAGCGGCGAGGGTCTTTTCCGTTTCGGCGTCTGCTTTATCATCGCTCTCTTTTTCTACAGCTTTCTTATCATCAGCCTTGTCCGTCTTCTTTTCACTTACGGCCGGCTTATCCACTGTATCAAGCTTATCCTCCCGTTCCTCTTCACTGGCAGGAACTGCCTGGACGCCTGCAGTCGATGCGCCTTGGAGCACGATTCCTTGAACGGTCGTATCTTCAAGGACCTGGACATAGGTGTTGCTGCCGGCCGGAATGGTCACTTGGGCTCCTTTGACAAAGGCGCCGCCAACAAGCCCCACCGGTCCAAAAAGAACCATGCCGCCAATGGAAGCACCGGCTGCACCAGCAACGGTCTTGGCCTGCTGTTTCGCTAGCTCCCCAACTGTCACAGGAATCTTTTCCCCGTTTACGGCAGTCACAGAGGAAAAGTCGATGTCAATGCGGGCATCGCGGCCAAAGATGCGGGGCTGTACCACTTTTTTGATTGTTGCATTGCCTCGGGCGCCTTTTGGCAGGACGAGGGCTTCCCCAACGTACACATTGTCATCGGCAATAAAATCGACTTTATCACCGGCCTGGGCCGTTTTACTGTTGATGTCTTCCATGAATTTGATCTTGATAAGGGAATCCTTCGGCAGCGTCACGGTTTGACGGGAAAGACTGCCTGAGGGGAAGGCGCTCTTTGTAAGGCGGGACAGGCGGGACAGAATTGTATCCTGCGTGTACTGGGTCCCAAACAGGTCCGTTTCAAGGTTCCCGATTCGGGTCTTCACGCCTTCATCACTCATACGGTCAGCAAACTGCCACTCAATGGCGTTCATCTGGGCAGCAATGGAAAGCTGCGTGCCGCTTGGCGTACCTTCAAGGCGATTATAGACGCGGTCCACACGGCTCATGACACTGCCGCTTGAAGTTTGCCCATAAAGGTCCTTTTCCATCTTATCCACACGGCTAACAAGCGACCCACTCTGTTCGGTCCCATAAAGGAACTGTTCGGATACACCCAGTTTATCGGACACAGTGCCAGAAGCAAGGGATTCAGCCGCAAAAGCCGGTGTAAGACAAGTGAGGCTTACGAGGGCGGCCATCATCATACTTAGGATTTGTTTTTTCAAGAGATACACCTCCGTCAGATTTTTCACACTGAAATTCTCCCCTCATTGTAGCATAAATGAAAAGCTTGCGGTAGTAAAACTAAATTTTTCACAGTTTGCTGACAACCGGTTAACGAGCCTGCCACGGCGCAAGAGCGGCTTTTATACTTTCTGCCATCTGGTCCATGAGTTCATAGCGGCGACGGTGGTTGGCCCGTTTGGAAGGCTTCAGTTCCGACAAATCACGGCGATGCTCCTCCAAGGGGATTTCATAAAAGCGCGGGTCCCGTGTGGGCGTGCCCCCACATTCCGCCCAGAAGTCGCCAAAATTAGTTTTGAGCTTGCGGTCCATACGGACATGATTCATGGCATAATACCCTGCATTGGTCACGGCATAGATGATTTCTGCCCCCATGAGGCCGGCTGCCGTGCGAAGACCATAAAAGATCAGGTTCTTGGTGCGGTAGCCAAAAAATTTCTTGGTCATGGCCTTGACAGCCTCGTTTCCTAAGGTCGTTCCCTGAAGGGCCCCCACAAAAAGAGCGGGTTTTCCCGTTTCAGGAGATAGACCAACCCAGAACATCATCTGGTAAAAGTCAAGGGATCCCCAATGGAGAACCAAAGACAGGCAGCCTTCCTTGCGCTGACCCGGATGGAACAACAGGTCCATCGTAAGAGGCTTTTCCTCAAAGGTATCGGCCCAAAGGGTGATCTTGTCATGGGCCTCGTAAATCTTTAAAAGAAAGTCATCCGTCAGGTGCGTTTCCAGATGGATGATGTGCTGCTTGATAAGGGCAATGCGGTCAGCAAAGGAAGCTCCTTTATAAAAAAATGCCCGTGTAGCCTGTTCCATGAGGCAGGGCATACCGGCCCGGATCCTTGCCCGTATCGGTGTTTCATGAAAAAAAAGCTGGAGTCCTTCCATTTCCCTTTGATGAAAATAGGTGCGTAGCAAAAAGATCCAGTAACGTTTGCGTTCCTTGAGATGTGAGCAGTTATAACAGGCGTGACCGGTTTCCCGAATCTCGTTCCAATCCATTTCTTCCATCCTTTCTTCGATGAGGCGTCCGCTTAAGAAAAAGGGCTGCAACAAGGTGAATTGTTACAGCCCCTTTCAGCATGTTATTTGTTGTTCTTGATGGCCTTGTTCAGTTCCCGTTTGCACAGGTACTGGAAGCGATTATGGGGATAATCGAACTTCGGATGGATGGCACCGGATTCACGTTCATCGCGGAAGCGGTAATGGTCTTCCTTGTAGCTGCCATTCAGCATGTTGATGGTGGCAAACTTTCCTTCAAAACGAAGTTTCGTCACCGGTTCACGGCGGAAATTATCTTCTTCCACGTCGAACTTGTCAACACTCATGGCCACAACGCAGTCAGCACCGCTGGCTTTAGCGATGGCTTCCAGGCCTTCTTTGGTAAAAAGGTTGTCCTGCTGGGCAAGGGCCGCTTTTCTTACGGTATCGGAATCAACAAGGTCGTATTCCGGATACTGGAAGAGTTCCGAAACTTCCGTACTGTAGGCAATGGGCTTGAGACCTGCGTCGTCTTCTACATTTTCACCGATGATGAGCGGCACGACGGCAAGCTTCATCGCAGCGTCAGCGCGGCTCATGCCGGGAAGGACGAGAAAAGCAGTGAAAAGCGCGGCAGCAGCCATTTTAAGGAATTTATTCATTTGTAGGGCCTCCTATTTTCTTTCAAGATGATAGAGCGATTGTACCATAAAATTAGGAAATTGACCATAGAGTCAATAAATTAGGCTTCTTTGCAGTAGGCAGCAGCGACCCAACCAGTCTCGCCGTTTTCCCTTCTGACGCGCAGCCAGTTCATGCCGCCGCCATCGGCAGCGTCGAGGATGGTGACCGTCTCCCCTTGTTCAAAGTAGCCCAGGACGTCGCCGTTAAGGCTGGCGTCGCCGCGCATGCGGACTTCCGTACCGGTAATGACGCCCTTGCGTCCATTTTGGACGGCACCGCTGGGAACGTTGTATTCATCAGCAACGACACAGTAATCGGCAGCTATCCAGCCGGTAGCTCCATTGGCACGGGTCACTTCATACCACTTCATGCCGCTTGCCACATCGCTTTTAAGGACGCTCAGGGCTTCCCCGTCATCAAAGACACCAATGATATCTTGATCAAGACCCGGTCCTCGTCTCATGCGGACTTCCGTTCCCTGGACATGGCCCGGGTTCCCCTGTACGGCAGGCTGCGCTGGCGCTTGCTTAGTAGGCTGTGCCGGAGCGGGGGGTTCCACGTCCGCAGACGGGGAAGTTTCTTGGGGTTCAGCCGGTGTTTCCGCAGCCGGTTGCTTTGGGGCCGGTGTTTCCGCAGCCGCAGCTTCATCCGTCTTGGAAGACGCCGCTTCAGGAGCGGGCGTTTCCTTCTTGGGTGCGGGAGCAGAAACCGTATCAGGCGGGATTTCCGACGCGGACAAGTTGACTTCTACTTCGCCCTCGCTCTTATCGAGAATGGAACCAGCGTGGTAAAGACCGATGATGCTTCCATCGTCATCGACATAATACGTATCAGGAAGGGCCTTTGCTTTTGCCGGATCAACGTCATACAGGTACTGAAGGCCGCTTTGGGTCCGATTTTCCAGATCGGTCCCGCTGTAATAATAGCTCAGGGGCCTCAGCTCGCCGGTCTTGCGGTCAAAAGTCATGCCCTGCGTTTCTTCAACGCCCATTTCCGGCGTCATGACGAGGGTCAGGCTGATGACGTTGTCGTTAGCCCGATGAACGTCATAATGGACCTTACCTCCGCCAAGGGTCGATGCTTCACTTACAAAAGAGGCCACTTTGCTCGAAAGAGCCGAATTGATCTTATCCGTTGCCGCCTTGGTTCCGCCTGTCACTACCGGGCATTCCACGGTCACGGATTGCTCCGTCCGCGTTACGGTCCGAACAGGCGCACTAACAGCGCTGACAGCTGCCCATGCGGGGACACTTGTTCCCAGGAAGGCGCAGCTCATGAGGATGGCCATTGTCTTTTTTAACATTGTGCGCAGTCTCCTTCTTCTTCCTTAATACCCCTATTTTACTGTATCTGTGAAGCAGGGTCAAGAATGGGACGCTTCCAGCGGTTCTTCTGCTTCAAAAAGGCACCGCTCCTCAAGGGTAACCGCGCTGCGCAGACTTTCCGTAAGAAAATGCGTCACGTCCCCCCGATCGGTGCGCTTACAGGTAAGGATAATGGTTGCTTGGGCATCATACTGAACATCTTTGACAGAAAAAAGCGCTTTGCCATAAAGATGGTTCAAGACCCGCCCCACATCATCAATGGGCCAGGTAAAGGCATAGTCCCCCATGGGAACCATGCGGGAAAGCCCTGCTGCCTTGATGGCTTCTGAAACAGCCTTGGCATAGGTACGGGTAAGGCCGCCGGCACCCAATTTGATTCCACCGAAATAACGGGTCACCACAGCAACGACGTTATAGAGCTCTTTTTGGCGCAGCACTTCAAGCATGGGCGCGCCTGCCGTACCCGCCGGCTCCCCATCGTCACTGGAGCGCTCCGCCCGGGGCTTGATGCCGACGATATAGGCCGTGCAATTATGATTGGCATCCCAATATTCTTTTTTGAGGGCCTTGATCTTGGCCTGTGCCTCTATTTCAGTAGAAACGCGGTATAAACTTGTCAGGAACCGGGATTTTTGGACCACAAGTTCCGTCTGGACATTGCGTGTGATGACGTACAAGGATGAAGGCTCCCTTCTGATAGATAGGGATATTATAGCATTTTTGGGGGCCGGCGCCAAACCGTCTCCCTATCGGTCGTGGGCGCCGAATTGATTTTTTGGTCACACGGGCCTGCAGCCGGATCGCGTTGGCAGTGTCTTGCGATGAGCGGGGCCCATCAAAAAATATGCCTCGCCAGCCGTTCGTAGGGAGACGTCGGGCTCCCCTTTTATTTTTACTCGGAGCAAAAATCGCTCCGATTTGATGCAGTTACGTGTCATCATTGGTTTAAAAAAGATATATCTGATGCCAATGATGGCATGCCCCGTCGCAAGAAGGTCCATACCACAATCTC